>JAABSF010000016.1 GCA_011390535.1 Deltaproteobacteria bacterium
TCTCGCCGAATCGCCACAATAACCTTCTTTAAAAGCACCAAAGTCAACACTCAAAATATCTCCGTCCTTGAGCACCCTCTCCCGGCTTGGTATTCCATGCACAATCTCTTCATTAACTGAAGTGCACAAAACCGCAGGAAAAGGTGGAACCTCAGGAGATGGTGTGTAACCTAAAAAGGCTGACTTGGCACCTCTTTTTTCTAAAATATATCGAGCTTTTTCTTCCAGGTCCCAGGTTGTAACGCCGGGACAGACCAACTCGCCAACAGCCTCCAGAACCTCAGCAACTATAAGATTCGCTTTTCTAAGCTTTTCAATCTCTTCTTTGCTTTTTAGTATAGGAGCCATTCTATCTAAACCATCACAACCACATTTTACATAAAGCCAAGCCGTCCCATGACGACACCAAGGCTCCAAAAGCTCCACCTTTTCAAAGGTATCGCCTAAATTACATCGATGCTATCGAGTTTTGCGTCCTCTCATCTTCCTTCCCTTTGGCCCACCGAATCCATCGTAATGTCGCGTAATCAGATGGGATTCGATCTGCTGAATAGTATCCAGCGCAACACCAACTACAATTAAAAGAGATGTGCCACCAAAGTAAAAAGGCACGTTCAATTTTACCTGCAAGAGGTTTGGCAGTACGCAAACAGCTGCTATATACACAGAGCCTCCGAATGTAATCCTGGTCAGCACTCTGTCAATATATTCAGCTGTCTTTTTCCCCGGACGAATACCTGGGATAAACCCTCCGTTTTTCTTCAGATTATCTGCTACATCAACTGGGTTGAATGTAACCGCTGTATAGAAAAAACAGAAAAAGACTATCAGAACAACGAATAATACATTGTAACGCCAATCTGCCGGATTCAAGACATCCACCATGGATCTGATCCATGGGTTACTGGAACCCGAAAAGATCTGCAAAGGAAAAAGCAGGATTGATGATGCGAAAATCGCCGGTATTACCCCGGCGGTGTTAACTTTCAGCGGGAGATGCGTTGATGATGCACCGTATAGTTTTCGCCCTACAACGCGTTTAGCATACGCAACAGGTATACGCCTCTGCCCTCGCTCGAAAAATATAATGACTGAAATCACACCGAACACGATGGCCCCGATAAAGGCCAAATCAAAAGCTCCCAAGTCACCTATCTTTACACTGTTGAAAAGCCTAACCAAAGCATCCGGAAAGTTTGCTACAATTCCGGCAAAAATTATGAGAGAGATCCCGTTCCCCACACCTCGCTCGGTGATCTGTTCTCCAAGCCACATTATGAAAACTGTTCCGGTTGTGAGGGTGATCACCGTCATCAACCTGAACCCCCAACCTGTCTCTAACACCACCCGACCGAATTGACTATAAGAGGCGTTGTTGCTCTCCAACCATGTTGCGATAAAGAAGCCCTGAACCAGACACAGCAAAACCGTGCCGTATCTCGTATACTGGTTCATCTTCTTCCTGCCCGCCTGTCCCTCTCGATTCAGCTGCTCCAGATGAGGTACAACCACCGTCAGAAGCTGTAAAATAATTGACGAGCTGATATAGGGCATGATCCCCAATGCAAAAATGCTCAGCTGTTCCAGAGCACCGCCGGAGAACATGTTAAACAAGCCCAAAAAGGAACCGGAGGCGGCCGCCATAATCTGCGACATAACCTTCCGATCCACCCCAGGAACAGTTATAAAAACACCGACACGATAAATCGCTAAAATGGCTAGCGTAAAAAGCAACCTTTTGCGAAGTTCCGGAATCTTGGGAATATTTCCAAATCCGTTAGCCATCGTCTCCTTACTCCAGAAAACACTTGCACCTAAAGGGAATACAATTCAGAGCCGATAAAAACTTAGTTTATCCGCAATGCCTTCATGCCCTTTTCTGTGTCTCTTCCGTGTCCTCTTTTAAATGCTTCTTCGGCAAAACCACTATCTTCCCGCCTGCCTTTTCAATCTTTTCTTTCGCCGAAGCTGAAAAATGGTGGGCTTTTATGGTAAGAGACTTTTCGATCTCCCCCGACCCCAACACCTTCACATAACCTTTTTTTCGCGGCACCAACCCCGCCTCCCTCATCTCTTCGGGTCCGATAACCTTTTCATCACACCCATTCGAAATCCTACCCACATTAATCACATGGTACTTTACACGAAACAAATTATTGAAGCCGCGCTTTGGGAGCCGTCTCTGTAGCGGCATCTGTCCACCCTCAAAACCACGCCTTATCCCGCTACCGCTTCGGCAACGTTGTCCCTTTTGCCCCTTGCCGCTTGTTTTCCCTTGGCCGCAACCCGGCCCTCTTCCAACACGCTTCCTCTTGCGCCTTGCACCGGCTGGAGGCATCAAATCACTAAGGGTAGTACCCATTTCATCCTCCGATGTCTATAACATCGATTTAATCAATCGATCAAAAGAAACTTACTCCAAAGGTTCCACACTGACCAGGTGCTGCACCTTCATGATCATCCCCCGTATAGCGGGAGTGTCATTTAGCACCTTAGTGTTTCCGGGCCGAAATAGGCCCAACCCTTTTAGGGTAGCTTTCTGTTTTTCAGTTTGTCCTATACTCGACCTAACTTGTTTTACTTTCAACTTGATGGCCATGGGAATCCTCTTCTACTCCGAAAGGTCCTGAACCGACATCCCTCTTCTTTTTGCCACTTGCTCTGGGCTCTCGAGCGTCTTCAACCCTTCTGCAGTAGCATGAAGAACAGTGTGGGGATTTCTTGTTCCTAGACATTTGGTCAATATATCCTGAATCCCTGCCACCTCGAGAATGGCACGCATGGGCCCACCGGCGATAACACCTGTTCCCGGACGCGCCGGTTTCAAGAGAACACGTCCTGCCCCAAACCTTCCCTCCACTTGAAAGGGAATGGTTGAATTACTGAGAGGCACATCGAACATATTCGCCTTTGCTTTCTCCATTCCTTTTCGAATCGCTTCGGGAACCTCGTTGGCCTTTCCTAAGGCATATCCAACTTTGCCATTTTGGTCTCCTACCACTACCAACGCGCTAAAACTAAATCGCCGACCACCTTTAACAACCTTGGCCACTCGATTAATGTGTACAACGCGATCGGCCAGTTCCGGCCCTTCTTCCTTCATTAAAGCCACGAGTTCACTCCTTTTAGAATCTCAGGCCCGCCTCACGGGCGCCTTCTGCGAGTGCTGCAATTCTACCGTGGTATAAAACGCCGTTTCTATCGAAAACGACTTTTTCCACACCTTTGTCAATCAATTTCTTTCCAACTATCTGCCCGATCTTTTTGGCTTGTTCTCTTTTTTTCATGCCATCCAGACCCACCATCGCCTCTTTGCATAAAGTAGAAGATGACGCAATAGTCACACCGTTTACATCATCAATGGCTTGAGCATAAATATGCTTGTTGCTTCTGACAACCGTCAAACGCGGTTTCTCCAGTGTTCCTCGAATCTTCTTTCTTATGCTTTTTTTACGACGCAATCTCGCCGCGACTTTTTGCCTGGCCATCTGTCTGTCTCCTTACGCCGCTCCGGTCTTTCCGACTTTTCTGCGGATTTGCTCACCCACAAACCTTATCCCTTTGCCCTTATACGGCTCGGGTAATCGAAGCGCCTTAATGTTCGCCAACACTTGACCGAGCACCTGTTTATCTATACCGGTGACCTTGATTTTGGTGCCTCGCTCTTCAACAACAGCAGTGACACCCTCGGGCAAAGTCATCTCAACCGGGTGAGAATACCCCAAATTGAAATCCAGCTTCTTTCCGTCTTTTGTGTCGGCACGATACCCAACACCGAAAATTGCCAGCTCCCGGGTAAACCCTTCGGATACACCTTGCACCATATTCTGTATCAGCGCCCTCATCATCCCGTGGAACGCTTTCTGCTTCCTGCTCTCATTACGTCTGGTAAAAGTCACAACGCCATCATCTACCTTCACACCTATACCATCAGGTATCTTCTCTGTAAGGGTAGCCTTCGCTCCTTTTACCTGAACTGTCTTGCCGGAAACAGTCACAGTGACCCCTTTGGGTATTTTGACCGGCATCTTGCCTATTCTAGACACGTTGCACCTCCCTACCAAATGGTACAAATAACTTCGCCGCCGACAGAGAGCTTTCGAGCTTCCCGGTCGGAAAGAACACCTCGAGAGGTGGTTAAAATCGACACTCCCATGCCGTTTCTAACTTTCTCTATGTTGTCTTTTCCGACATATCGCCGTTGTCCCGGCCTGGACACTCTCTGAAGACCTGCTATAGCGCTCCGATGTTGATTGTCGTATTTCAACTCCAACTCCAGAACACCTTGTCTGCTGTCGGATATCAAGCGACAATCTTTTATATACATCTCACGCTTAAGAATTTCTGCAATTCTTCGCTTCATGTTTGACGCCGGAACACTCACTGTTGGTTTCCGTGCATGTATTGCGTTGCGGATTCTAGTTAAAAAATCAGCAATGGGATCTGTCATCGACATTGTCTCACCTAACCTGCTTTGACTGCATGCTCCAACAAAACAGTTTGCTCGAGCTTAGCGCCTCCCTCGTCACAGGATCAGCAACTCCGGGAGCTGCTATAACCTATTACCAGCTCGACTTAATCACCCCCGGTATTTGCCCCTCAAGCGCGAGCTTTCGAAAGCAAATCCGACACATATTGAACTTTCGATAGTAGCCTCTCGGCCTACCACATAAAGGACAACGATTGCGATAGCGAACATTAAACTTGAGTTTTCTTTTGACCATCTGCGATTTTCTGGCCACGACTCTTCCTCCTTGATCAGCAGCCAATCTACTTCCGGAAAGGCATTCCTAGCTTTTTCAACAGGGAATACCCTTCTTCATCCGTCTTTGCCGTGGTGACGATGGTAATATTCATCCCTGTAATCTTTTCGATTTTGTCATAGTTAATCTCTGGGAACACTATCTGTTCTTTGATGCCCAGTGTGTAATTCCCACGTCCATCGAAAGCCTTGGGTGATAATCCTTTAAAGTCTCTCACCCTGGGAATCGCAAGATTGACCAACCTGTCAAAAAATTCATACATCTTTGCTCTTCTCAGAGTCACCCTCACCCCAATCTTCATGCCTTCACGAAGTTTGAACTGGGCCACCGACTTTCTGGCTTTTGTAATAACAGGTTTTTGCCCCGTTACGGTTGCCAGTTCATCTACTGCACTCTCAAGGAGCTTGGGGTTTTGAATAGCTTCACCAAGTCCCATATTGAGAACGATCTTTTCTATAGAAGGCACCGCCATTACAGATTTGTATCCAAATTCCTTGGACAAGGAGGGCAAAACCTCCTCTCTGTATGACTTTAAAAGACGAGGAGGCTTCTCCCTCTTGATCGGTTCCATCTGAAAGCGGCTCTTTTTCTTCGCTTTCTCGTCTTTGCCTTTGCTTTTTTTCTTATCCTTGGCCATCACCGCCCTCCGAAGACTAGTTAAATGTCTCTCCGGTACGTTTGGACTGCCTAACCTTTCGGCCATCATCCAATTTCTTAATACCAATCCTTGTAGGCTTCCCATCCGAGGGATCTACAAGCATCACGTTAGACAAGTGTAAAGGTGCTTCTTTGTCTATGATGCCACCTTGCTGACTTGCTTGTCCGGCACGCGTGTGCTTTTTTACAATATTCAATTTTTCAACGATTACACGATTCTTTTGTGGGAGCACCCTCAAAACCTTCCCTTGATTTCCCTTCTCTTTTCCCGCTATCACTTCCACTAAATCGCCTTTTCTTATTCTATTTTTCATCACAACACCTCCGGCGCCAACGACACTATCTTCATAAAGTTTTTGGCTCGCAACTCTCTAGCTACCGGACCGAATATTCTAGTCCCGATGGGTTCCTTTTGTGCGTTTATAAGAACCGCTGAGTTTCCATCGAAACGAATATATGTGCCGTCGGGCCGATTGATTGGTTTTACCGTCCTTACTATGACAGCTTTCATGACGTCCCCTTTTTTCACCTTCGCGTGGGGGATCGCCTCTTTCACAGAAACGGTAATGATATCACCGATGGAGGCATATTTCCTTCGGGAACCACCGAGAACTTTTATGCATTGAACCTTCTTGGCTCCCGAGTTATCGGCTACATCCAATACGGACTGCATCTGAATCATATTAACACCTCCTGCCTAATGAGCGGCAGGTCTCTCAATCTACTGATGGTGGACGTTCCAACAAAGTCCGGACTCGCCAACGCTTATCCTTTGAAAGTGGACGGCAACTGATGATCTGCACTCGGTCGCCTGCCCTATACTCATTTTTCTCATCATGCGCCTTATACTTCACCTGACGCTTCACATATTTTCTGTACAAGCCGTGCTTTACTTTCTGGGTAACTTCGACAACGACTGTCTTATCCATCTTGTCGCTGACAATAGTACCTATAAGCAACCGTGCTTTTCTTTTCTTTTCGTCCGTCATAATAATCTAGGCCTCCGCCCCTTCTCCTCCGACAGACTCTTCAATGCCGAGTTGCCGAGCCCGGAGAATAGTTTTCACTCTGGCCAATTCTCTTTTCGTCGCTTTGAGCGCCGATGAGTTTTCGGACTGATTCGTTGCTAACTGCAGTCGATTCTTGAACAAATCTTCCGCCATCTGAACTTGCAAAGTCTCAAGTTCGCCGTCACTTCTTTTTCTTACCTCTTTAGGGGTCAATTTGATCTTTTTCATAACAAGCCCTCCCTGCCTACAAACCTCGTTCCTATGGAAAGCTTATGATGAGCCAACCTGAAAGCTTCTCGCGCGACGCTTTCCTTCACTCCTTCGATTTCAAACATGACCCGGCCCGGCTTTACCACACACACCCACTCTTCGGGACTCCCTTTACCTTTTCCCATCCGGACTTCCGCAGGTTTCTTGGTTATCGGCTTGTCGGGAAACACCCGAATAAAAACCTTGCCGCGCCTCTTCACGTGTCTCGTGATAACTATTCGAGCGGCCTCGATCTGCCGGGCGGTTATCCATCCACAGCTTATCGCCTGAATACCATAATCACCGAAAGAGACTCTGTCGCCACCTTTTGCGCGTCCGGTCATTCGGCCCTTTTGGACCTTTCTGTGCTTTACTCTTTTAGGACTGAGCATCTCAATACCCGTGTTCTTTGCGAGGCAAAACCTCGCCTTTGTAAATCCAAACTTTTACACCAATAGCACCGTAAGTGGTTCTTGCCTCTGCAAACCCGTAATCGATGTCGGCCCGCAATGTATGAAGAGGAACTCTTCCCTCTCTATACCATTCTCTGCGTGCCATCTCGGCTCCACCCAACCGGCCACCGCAATGAACCTTGATTCCTTTGGCGCCAAACTTCATTGTGATCTGTACAGCCTTTTTCATGGCCCGACGAAACGCCACACGTCTCACAAGCTGTGTAGCAATATTTTCAGCTACCAAATTTGCGTTCAGCTCGGCTTTTCGTACTTCGACTATATCGATAAAAACATCATTTTTAGTCAGCTTTTGGACTTCTTTTTTTAGCTGCTCTACTCCAGCTCCGCGCTTTCCTATCACTATCCCGGGTCGAGCTGTATAGATCTTTACCTTAGCCTTACTAGCAGCTCTCTCTACCTCAACAGAGGCTACGGCTGCATGCGCCAACTTTTCTTTTAAAAACCGCTTTAGCGCCAGGTCTTCATGAAGCCACTTCGCATACTGTTTTTCTTCGTACCACTTAGAGCTCCAAGTCCTGATTACGCCAAGACGGAAACCAAAGGGATGGGTTTTCTGTCCCACAGTGCATCCTCCCTATTCAACATCCAAAGCTATTCTTATATGGCTTGTTTTCTTGTTTATTCGAAAAGCTCTTCCCTGCGCTCTTGGTTTCCACCGCTTTAGGGTCGGGCCTTGATCTACCATTATTTCCTTGATTTTGAGTTCGCTGGTGTTCAGCTCACCATCATTTTCTGCATTCGCGACAGCAGAGAGAATTAGCTTCCTAATCACCGGAGCCGCCGCCCTTCGAGTAAAAGTCAAAAGATTCACAGCTTCTTCAACGGGACGTCCTCGCACCATCTCAGCCATTACACGAAGTTTCCGTGGAGCCATCCTGCAGTATTTCAATGTAGCTTTTGCAGCCATCTCTCAACTCTCCCGCCGGCTCTAATTCTTGCCGGCCTTGCGCGCCTTACGGTCCGCCGCATGTCCGTGGAAGGTTCTCGTTGGAGAAAACTCTCCCAACTTATGACCAACCATATTCTCGGTGACAAACACCGGAATGAACTTTCGTCCGTTATGTACGGCAAAAGTCAAACCAACCATCTCGGGAAGAACTGTCGATCTTCGTGACCATGTTTTGATCACGGGCACCTTCTTTGTCTTCCGAGCTTCTTCGACCTTTTTCATCAAATGATCGTCTATAAAAGGTCCTTTTCTTATCGAACGAGCCATGATTCCTCCGCCCGAGCGTCTACTTGTTACGACGCCGCACGATGTCTTTATCTGTCCTCTTGTTTCTGCGGGTTCTGTAACCCTTTGTAGGCTTACCCCATGGACTGCATGGGTGTCGTCCTCCTGCGCTTCGCCCTTCTCCTCCACCTAGGGGGTGATCCACTGGGTTCATGGTCACACCTCTATTGTGTGGGCGGCGGCCAAGCCATCTTTTACGCCCGGCTTTGCCCAAACGAATATTACCGTTATCCGTGTTTCCAAGCTGCCCTATGGTTGCTTTGCATTTAACATGGACACGTCTTACTTCACCGGATGGCATTCTTATTTGAGCTTTATCACCTTCTTTTGCCATGAGCTGTGCCGATGTTCCGGCCGCTCTACAAAGCTTTCCTCCTCCACCAATCCGTAACTCGATATTGTGGATTGTTGTTCCAAGAGGAATATTTTCAAGCCTCAGCGCATTGCCCGGTGTGATATCAGCGTGCTTGGATGAAACTATCTCATCACCAACTTTTAAACCCAAGGGAGCTAAAATGTAAGCCTTCTCTCCGTCGCTGTAATGTATCAGCGCAATAAAAGCGGACCTGTTCGGATCGTATTCTATCGCTTTTACTTTTCCGGGGACACCTACTTTGTTCCTTTTGAAATCAATGATACGATCTTTTCTTTTATGACCACCGCCCCTGAAACGACAGGTGATTCTGCCATATACATTTCTTCCACCGGATCGCTTCTTGCCTTTGACCAGTTTTTTTTCGGGTTTTTTCCCCGGAGTCAAGTCGGCAAAATCGTTTGTGCTCATATTACGGCGACCGGGCGACGTGGGCTTGTACTTCTTAATACCCATTCTAGACCCCTTCAAACAGCTCAATGTCATCACCCTCTGCAAGGGTAACCATTGCTTTTTTCCAGTTGGGTTTCTTTCCCAAGAAACGTCCTCTGCGCTTGATCTTTCCCCTGACGTTTTGCGTCCTTACCGCAACAACAGATACAGGCCAAAGTTTTTCAACCGCTTTACTTATCTCCACCTTGTTGGCATCTCCCGCCACTTTGAAGAGATACTGGTTCATGTTCTCCGTCAGCCACGTGCCCTTTTCGGTAACTAGCGGCCGAATTATTATTTCGTGTGGAGATCTCATGACATACTCTCCGCTTCAGCCTTCTTGAAAGGTTTCAACCTCTCGTCCAGCGCTTTAACTGATTTTTCTGTAATCACCAGTGTTTTGTAACGCAATATGTCGTATACGTTGAGCGCTTTATCTGAAAGAAATTTATGCTCCGACAAGTTTCTGGCCGACAGCATAAGCTTTTTATTCTCGTCGTTTTCAACAATTAAAGCCGCCTGCGCGTCTAGCCCTGCGAGTATCTCTTTTACCTGTTTTGTTTTAATCTCGGGCAAACTCAGATCATCAACGACAAAAAGTTTATTTTCCGATACTCGAAGACTAAGCGCTGATCTAAGAGCTGACTTTTTGGCCTTTTTCGTCAGGTTTTTTTTAAAACTCCTGGGTTTCGGCGGAAAAACAACTCCGCCTCCCACGTGGTTTGGTGCGCTCCGCGAACCCTGCCGAGCTCGACCAGTTCCTTTTTGACGATAAGGTTTAGC
>JAABSF010000017.1 GCA_011390535.1 Deltaproteobacteria bacterium
ACCTGGAGTATTCTCATTATTCTCTTTGGCTCGAAACCTGGAGTATTCTCATTATTCTCTTTGGCTCGAAACCTGGAGTATTCTCATTATTCTCTTTGGCTCGAAACCTGGACCTTTTCTACTCTTTTCTTCCAATTCTTTTTTCAATCCAAAAATGCTCTTATCATGGTGTATATGATGAAAGAGAGAAAAAGCAGCAGCACGAAAACTATCAATAATGGGGGAATGCCCCCGAGCTTGGGAGGATCAGCCGAGATGCGGCGCAACCCTTCTACAAACTCCTCTCTGGAAAGAGTGGTCTTATCATCGGCGTCGTCTTTGCTTGATTCTAAAGTCGCATCGGCCCAGTCCATCACATCCTTTGGCTCATAATTTTTCGCAAAATATGCACGGGCGTGAGTTGTGAGTTTTTCGTGCTGATGAAAAACCTGTTCGTCTATGATATCTGAAATCAGGGCAACCGGAATCTCCCGGAGTCTTGGGTTCTTTCTGATAATATTTAAAAGAGCGAAACCACTGATCCCCGGTAACTCACAGCGAATCACAAGTGCGCTTGGTAGAACCTCCCACGCTTTTTCGAGACCTGCTTTACCTTGGTTGGCGACCTCCAGATCCCACCCATAAGAGGGGCACACTTCCTCCAGCTTTTGGGCAAAACGTTTACTATGGTCTATGAGCAGTAACTTATGCACATTTATCCCCTTTTGGTCTTTAGCGACCGCTTCAAAACCCTTTCATCCTACTCTGATTACTCCCAACCGAACCAGCCAATACCTCCGCGCATCTTGTCACAAGGAGTGTGCTGTGTAAATGTAAAGATAATGAATGACTTTAGATGAGTGCGTTTCTGTGAAGTAGCACTATCCACTCGGCCGTGCTGCGACTTTTGGCCACGGCCTATAGAACCACAGAGATTTTAGCGTTTGAGCGAATAGAAGCGAATTGGGGATCGGCCATGGCTGGTCTGCGACCGGCGGTTGCCCTGTCAGTTTCTGAAGAGGACCTCTTCCCGCTGAAACCACCGGGTTGCAAATAAAAGGAGCAAGGAAGCAACGATGGTAGTCGAGACAAATATCAAGCCTACGTGATACCAATGACGATCCAGATTGCCTGTAAATATCTCTTTCAATGCCAAAGAGATATTCACCACCGGGATGCTCGCCATCACCCAGTCGAGCTTTACGCCGGGCACAAAAGAAACAAAAGCAGGCATGATGATCAAAAACTGAAGCGGTGCAGCGTAGGACTGACCTTCCTTGAAACTCTTGGCAAAGATCGAAAGCGCCAACAAAAGAGAGGAAAATATGGCGGCCACGGGGATGATCATTGACAGCACCGCAATTATCTCAATTACCCCGAGAGAGAAGGATGACCCTCCAAGCTCAGCCAGCTCTGAAAACACACCGATATTCAGAGAAAGAGCCAAGCTCACGGTGGCCAGTAGCGCGGAAGTGAGGGCGGCGCACAAAATCACGAGGAATTTCCCCAACACAAGCGACAACCGTGAAACCGGAGCCACTAAAAGAGTCTCCAACGTCCCTCGCTCTTTCTCCCCGGCTCCCAGATCTATGGCAGGGTAGACGGCGCCAAGGAAGGCAAAGATGAGGATCATGTAGGGCAACATCTGCGACAACAGCTTTACAAGCGGCCCGGGCCCCGGCAGCTTTTTGACATCCAGCTTGTAGGGCCTGGCAAAACCGGCGGGTAGCTCTTTATCACTCACCCTGCGAGTCACCAACTTCCGCCCCATACCTTTAAAAACCCTCGAGAGACCGTTTCGCGCAGCCTCGCTCCGGTCAACCGACTGGAGATAATAGATCGCGATAGAGGCGGTGGAATATTCATTCAACAGGCGGGTGGTTTCTTTTTCGAACTCCACCGCAGCCGCAATCTTGCCGGACCGGATGGCTTCAGTTAAAAACTCTTCTTTTTTAGCTGGGTCGGCCAAAACCTCCGCTGATACTTTTAAATCCTCCGGGGTAATGATTCTAAAATTGGGTGGATATGCCTGGGCGAGAATACTCCGAGGTTCGGCGTCGAACTCACCCTCACCCACCACGGAGCGGATCTCCTTCAACAGCTTCTCCTTGTCGATGCCCTTCTCTTCCAAAAGCTTTGCAAAGCGACGCGGTTCACCTTTTGTCCTCGCCAGCTCCTTTTCCGACAGACCTTGCCTTCGCAATACCTCCACCAGCTCCATCGCCCTACCCTTTGGGTCTGCACGAGCCGCGAGCTCTTCTGTAACCTCCAGAGCAACTTGTGGATTTATTACTAAAATATCCACCCTCTCTTTGGCGAGCTTATCTATAAAATGTGTCATCATCTCTGTGGTTACCCACATTATCGCGGGAATGGCGAGTGTGGGCAGCACAAGCATGAACACCAGAGTTCTTCGGTCCCGCAGAACATCGAGCAACTCTTTGCGAAATACGGTGCTGACAGGGTTCATTTCCCGCTCCTCTCTTGCTTCCCGACCAAACTCACAAAGGCCTCTTCGACGCGATGAGCCTCACTCCCCTTCAACATATCCTCCAGCCGATCATCAGCCAAAAGGCGCCCTTCATGAATCACTCCCACACGATCACAAAGCTTTTCAACCTCTTCCATGATGTGTGTTGAAAAGATCACGCACTTGTTCCTCGCCCTGCAATCCCTGACGAAATCAACGATGGTGCGTGATGTCAAAACATCCAGCCCCGCAGTAGGTTCGTCGAAAATCAACACCTCGGGGTCGTGTAAGACCGTCCGGACTATGGAGACTTTTTGTTTCATCCCCGTAGAAAGCTTATCGCACCTTCTATCTGCAAACTCTTTCATCTCAAAGAGATCAAAGAGTTCATCGATTCGCGTCTGAATAGCGCCGGCGCTCATGCCATTCAGCCTTCCGAAGTAGGTAACCATCTCCCGTGCCGTCAACCTGCCATAGAGGCTCGTCGCGGTGGACATAAAACCAATGCGCTCCCTCACCCCTCGCGGGTTCTCCTGTACATCAAATCCACAAATAGAAACGCTGCCTGAGGTTGGAGTGAGCATTGTTGAAAGCATACGCAAAACAGTGGTCTTCCCCGCGCCGTTGATCCCCAAAAGCCCATACACCTCTCCAAAATAAGCTCGGAAGCTGACTGAATCAACAGCCCTTACCTCACCTCCCTTTCTTGTCTTGAACACCTTTGTGAGCGAATCGGCAATAACGCCCTCTTTCTTTTCATCCTCCACTCCCTTTTCATCCTTCACTCCCTTTTCATCCTCCACTCCCTTTTCATCCTTCATTCCCTTTCTATTCTTTTTATCCACATATTCCGCCGTGTCAGCCAACTGAATATCTCCTTTGTTCCCGAACTCCGGTGAGCAACCAATAATTATTAACTGGTTCCCATCCCAAAACCCCTCCCGTCGGAGGATTGGGGCGGGGCGAGCCTGTCTGCTCTAACTAAAAGTAGAAACTCTGTATTAGACCTGATAGACATACTCTTATCAAGGATCTATGTGATCCGGAGTGTTTTTTTACTTTTTTGACATCAATTTTTGGAGGAAAAAGATGAGCACGAAAAAGATTGTTGTAGTGGGCGGCTCCGCTGCAGGACCAAAAGCAGCCGCAAAAGCCAGAAGAATGGACCAAAATGCAGATATTACCATAATACAAAAAGGGCCTGATCTTTCCATGGCCTCTTGTGGCTACCCTTATTTTGTGGGTGGAGTCTTCGATGAGCGCAATAAGCTCATTTGCACTCCCACCGGCGTCGTCCGAGATCCTCTCTTTTATATGAAGGCTAAAGGAATTCGAGCCCTCCCTTTAACAGAGGTCGTGGAGATCAATCGTAAAGAACACAAAGTAAAATGTAAACGGCTGGAGACGGATGAGGAGTTTTTGGTCGATTATGACAAACTGGTCTTGGCCACAGGAACAGAGCCCATAAAGCCACCGGTCCCCGGCATCGAGCTGGAAGGTATTACAACCCTACAGTCTATGCGTGACGCAGACTATTTGCGCAAGATTCGTGATGAAGGGCAGGTAAAAAAAGCTGTCGTTGTAGGAGGTGGCTTAATCGGGATGGAGGTGTGTGAAGCGTTACAACTGGCCGGCATTCACATCACCGTAGTGGAGATGTTGGATCAAATATTGACATTTTTGGACTGGGAGCTCGCCAAACTGGTTGAAAACCATGTAAAGAGCAAGGGAGCCATGATCGTCACCGGAAATCCGGTCACCGAATTTTTGGGTGAAGACGGGAAGCTGATGGGGATCAAACTTAAAAACGGCACCGAGCTTCCATGCAATCTGGCAGTTGTAGCCGTAGGTGTGAAACCCAGCACTTCACTGGCCGAAAGAGCGGGTCTTGAATTGGGTGAGAGGAGAGGCATCCGTGTGGACGAATACATGCAAACCTCCGACAAAGACATTTATGCGTGTGGTGATTGCTGTGAGATCCGACATCGCATCACCGGAGAAAGGATGTCCGCCTTTTACGGCGACCTTGCAAATTTAGAAGGTAGAGTTGTGGGCAAGAATATCGTCGAAGGAAACAAAACAAAGTTCCCGGGGACAATCCACACGGGCATCTGTAAGATCTTTGATTGGGCCGCCGGCTCAACGGGGTTTAACGAGTATTTCGCCCATGAGGCAGGATATGACGTGGAAACTACGTTGATAACAGCCTTGGACAAGCCCGGCTTCATGGGGGCAAACCCTCTGATAATGAAAATGGTGGCAGACAAAAAGAGCCAAAAAGTACTGGGTGTTCAGTGTGTAGGGCCGGGGGATGTAAGCAAACGCATCGCAGAAGCGGCCGTAGGGATAATGGGCAATATGACGGTTGAAGATTTCTGCAATCTGGATCTCCCCTATGCGCCTCCGTTCTCACAGGCTCTAGATGCATTGATCACTCTCGGCCATGTAATGGAAAACAAGCTGCAAAGCAGAATGCAGGGCATCTCGGCGAAAGATTTGAAAGAGAAGCTGAACAAAAAGGACGATATGTTTTTACTCGATGCCCGCGGACCTGATGAATACGAAGAGATGCGCCTCGGCGTAGGCGAGACACTTATCCCCATAGGAAAGCTCCGAGAGCGAATGGGAGAGCTCCCGGAAGACAAATCGAAAGAGATTATCTGCTATTGTAAAATATCTCTCCGGGGCTACGAAGCCGCGAGCTTACTTGAAAGCCACGGTTACACAAACGTAAAGGTGCTTGAAGGAGGAATAGTCGCCTGGCCCTATCCAAGGGAAAAATAGCCATCGCAGTCCGACTGTAACGAATAAAAAAGCTATAGTAATAAGACAGCAACTAATAAAAAAGCTATAGTAACAAGAAAAGGAAAGACAGACTCATGCGAGACAAAAACAAGCACGATATGGGAACCTCACAACCAGGAACTGATTCTCCCGAGAAAGAACACAACATCATCGTCCGGCTCCTGGCGTGGCGGTGCGAAAAATGCCCAATATGCAGCTACGCCAGGAGCAATCCGGAGAGTTTGGCCGCCAAAGTGGTTCGTTTCCACGGTAAGTTTTGCCCCATGTGGCGCGCTCATGAAAAAGTATATGGAGAGTAACCTTCTCTCTTTTTAACAAAAGGAAACAAACATCTTCTTTTTAAAAAGCCGCTGACGTGAGCTTCTGTGCGGTTTTCTGTTCAGTTGTCCTTTTCTGCGAAACTATTCCTGTCTTTCCGGACATTCATCACGCTTTTTGTGAACTCAACTGATTAAGTCATACTAACTACCACCCCCGTTTTTGCCGACGTTGTAGGTTGTCCCTCCCTCTTTGGTTCCTCTTTTTTTTAAGATGGCATGGTTCTAGCAAGTTCTATTCTCTATCGACAAAACATGTAATCGAAGCAGTCAGTCGAGACATGTAGTCGTGACATGTAGTCGAAACGTGTAATCGAAACATGAAACATTCAAAGAAAGAGCAAGGAGGAAAAAAATGTTTCCACTAGTGCCAAGAACAAACACATGGATGACCCCAGCGACTGATCCCATGCGCAGAGACATGCAACTTGAAAATATCTTCGAGCAAATGTTCCGGAATACCGGCATCTGGAAAGAAGATATGTTCGGCAACTACCCGGTGGACATTCATGAAGAGGACGGCAAAATCAGGGTGGATGCAGAGTTGCCCGGTTTCAAGCCATCCGAAGTGGACATTAAGCTTGACAACAACAAGCTCTATATCACCGCTGAACGAGAAAAAACCGACAGCGAGGGGACGTCCCACATACATGAACGTCGTTTTACCAGGGTAAATCGAGTGTTTACTCTTCCTACCCCTGTAGATGAGGAAAACGTCAAAGCCGAAATGGACAACGGGGTCTTGCATCTCAATATGCCCAAACAGGAAAATGAGAGACCTCGAAGAATCGAAGTGAAGTAACTTAGCCGGGGGAGCTTTCCATATCGTTATGGAAGGCCTCTCGAAAACTCGTAGGCGCTTTTTACAAAAAACAAATATTTATCACCAAAATCGTCCAAAGGCGTCGACGGGTTTTCTAGTGTCTTTCCAGACCATAAGGTCCCGCTCAACGACAAAAAACAAACCAAAGGAGCTATAAATGGAAGATGGAAAAGACCCAATATCCCCTATTAACAAACTAATGGTAATTTATACAGGACTTGTAATCGCGGTGTTTTGCTTTCGAGCAAGTACATTGTAACTCAGTACCAAAAATAGGGATAGTAGCAACAAAATATTATCAGAAAGGGATGGAGTCATGGTTTTACATCGAAACACAAAAAAGAGTGTGGCCGGATTATTTAAAAATCTAGTTAAGCTGGGCTGGGTTTTTCTTTTATGTCTGCTGATTGTCCCGGCAGGCTGCAATGAGAAAGGCAAGCCCGAAGGACCATATTCGGAAAACAGACTTATCAAAGAACTCAACAGCCTCTTCCTTGAATACGACTTTAAGGAGAAAACCCCAAAGGATCTTCAGCGACTACACCAAACCTCAACTGATGGCAAATCCATGGTAGCCGCCGTAAAATTTTACTTGATCGCGCGGACATACATGGACTGGTTATTGACAGCGATAATCCAAAACGATTCTGATCTGCTTCGAGGCCTGTTTGCAAATCTCAATTTGGATAGCAACTGTTGCCCCAAAGACAAGAGGTGCATTCGCTCTCGACGTATAGATCTGAAATCGTCCTGCACAGAAAAACTGCAAAAGAAATTGCACGCCCAATTCCAAAAGTTGCACGATCTAGAAGGAAAAGAAGGCTCATACACAGAGCTTGCAAAAAAAGCACAGAAGCTTTTGCAAGCTCTATTAATGGATAGTAACACCCGAGGCACAGGCTATCGTTCAGTCTTCAGCCGTTTGTCTAAGGCAAAGGATCCGGTAGGCAACCGAGCCAGCCTGTTGATATTAGTAGAAGGAGCCTCCAGACTGAGCGCTGTTTCAGTGTCTCCACCGAGTCGAGCGGGTTATTTGATGTCTTTTTTGGCCCCTCACTGGTGCGAAGAGCCCATAGAACGAATCCGCCCGGAAATGTCGGATCAAGAGATCAGAAGAATACTTATCCCAAGTGAGTGCGGATACAAATGCGAAGAGATCTCGGTTTTACCCAAACAGACCGCAGAGGCCTACAAAACAGTTGTAAAAAAGTGTTCGGCGGTTTTTCTCGGATTTGACCAACAGCAAGAAGAGAAACGCTATTTTACTCAGCAATCCTTTGTGGCATTCAGAGCCTTGAATATGTTGGTTGCACAAGCCGCTCACCTTCAAAGAGACGAAACGGATCCGCTGCTAAAAAAACACAGTGAACTTTTGTTGCTTTTGCATAAACAGCTTTGGGACCTACGTGTGGCGCTCCCATATCCACCTGTTATGGCGACTCAAGACAGCGTGATTGAGCCTCCCATTGTGCGCACAGTTGAAAACATGGAGATCTATGCTCCCATACATATTGTAATGGATGAAAAAAACTATTATGTCGGCATAATGCCGTATGCGGGGATCAGCAGAAAAGAGGCCCGTTTACTCGATGTCGAAGAGGGTTATATTCTGCCCGGCAACGCTCAGCTGATACCCAAAGCAAAAGGTCCGTTGGTGAGCCTGCAGGCCATGATCAAGAGGGCTCGTATCACAGCGGCACATGTTCGGCCTCCGGAATGGAAAGGCGAGAGACATTCGTCCTGGATATCCATCTACGCCGATCATGAAACAAATCTTGAAAATCTAAAAACTCTCTTGGGACAGCTCTCAAAAGTTCCAAACCCTCCAATAGAGGCCGTGCAGCTCGTTTTTGTTAACAGCCCCGTCGGCGGAGCGGCTTCACAGGGAGCCACACTGCATATGGGCAAGCCTCCTAAGGGAGAAACTTCCGCCATGAAAATCCTTCCCGGAAAAGACGGGCGCACTAATTGGGAAATTCTCCCCATAAAAGGCGAAGAACAAGAAGAGCCGGAAGGCTCTGCTCCTGTAGCACTGGTCATCGAAGAAGCTCAAGGGAACCTTGAAAATCTCATCAGGAGTATTGTTCAGGCCAGACAAAAACATGGACCAGCATCAATATACTGGGAGATTTAACGCCTCTCTTTTTCACAAAATATGGGAGCACCCGACGGTTAAGCCGATGGCGACTGAAATAATGGAACCAATTCCTCCGGCTCTGCTTCAATGTCCTTCCCCTGCCGATATCTCTATTTTTACTCCACACACCCAAAAGTTCCTTTTGATTCTTGGGAACTAAAAATCGTGGTCTATTATTTTTCAGTCTAGAGGATAAAATGAAACCATAAGCTTCTGTTTGAACACATAGCGTGTTCATTGATTGCCCATACAATCGTGAATAAAAAAGGAGCATAGCATTATGCTTGGAATCGTCGGTTTAATAGCCCTGTTGTCAGTGCTCGGACTTTCATTGATCATCACCAGATTCGCAACCATCGCTCTTGGAATGACAGGGCTGTCTGAACACGCGGCCAGGTTCCAGGCTCGTTCAGCTTTTACAGGCACCGGTTTCACTACTCAGGAAGCTGAAAAAGTAGTGCAACACCCGGTTCGCAGACGCATCATCATGGGCTTGATGATCATACGCAGCGCCGGATTGGTCACCATAGTAATATCTCTCATTCTTTCTTTTGCCGGCGCGGAAGAAGAATCACAAACGCTTTGGCGGCTGGCAGCATTTATCGGCGGGGTGTTTTTGCTGCTTTTGCTCTCTCGCAGCCATTATGTCAACATTATCTTGAGCTTCGTCATGAACCGGGTGTTAAAGCGTTGGAGCAATCTGGAGATAAGAGATTACTTCAGCCTGCTGCGGCTGCACGGAGATTATCATGTAACAGAGCTGGCGTTAAACGAAGGTGATTGGCTTGTAGGAAAGAAAATAGAGCAGTGCCGGTTACGTGATGAAGGTGTGCTGATCCTTGGGTTGGTGAGAGAAGACGGCAGCTATGTAGGGGCACCGAAAGCGGATACTGATTTTTATTCGGGAGACACTCTGATCCTGTACGGCCGGGCTGAAGCTCTAAAAGAATTGGACCAACGCCAATCCGGCAGCAAAGGAGATCGGGCTCACGAAACTGCGGTCGGGGAACAGAGGCGTCATCTTGCAGAGCAAGATAGACAAGAGAGGGAACACAAGGAAAAGAGAGAGCGAGAGATCTGAGGATGGATGGATGGTATGTAAAACCACCTTACTGACAGGATTAACAGCGGAAAACTGGAAATCGATCAAAAGATATGACCATGATGACCATTCGGTCCGGATTCGGACAGGTCGGCAGAGAGTATTATTTACTCTTCTCCACTTTTGCGATCATTCTTTGCCTTTACTATCATTCTGTTCGGCCCTTATCGTCAACACGGGGCACTTTGCATTTCTTACAACCTTTTCGGCGACAGAGCCAAACACAAGATGACGCCACCCTGTCAGCCCATGAGTCGCGACCACTATAAGATCGACGTTCTCCTCTTCCGCTGTCTCCACAATAAGCTGTGAAGCCTCTCCATGACGAACTCTGGTTTCCGCCTCCACCTTTTCAGACAAATCGTTCTTTTTAATCTTCGCTAATTTCTTACCCGCCTCCGCATCCAGCTCTTTTTGATAGGCCGGAACATCAAAAGCCACAGGAGCCCGGGGAGCTACAAGTGATGGAATATTTGACACCACGTGGACCAACACCAGCTTCGCTCCGAAATGTAATGCCAAGTCATCTGCGGTACGCAAGGCCTTATAAGATGGTTCACTAAAATCAGTGGGCCAGAGGATTTTGTTAAAATCGATCATTGTTCTGTTTCTCCTTACTTTCCGAATTTTTCTTAAATCTTATGCGCATCATACACTCAAAACTGCAAAGATTGTTCCATTAACCTGTCGCCGGAGACGGCCATCCCGCCAATTTCCTTGGAAATGCTCTTCCCACGGGCTTAAAGGCTGTCTCAAAAATAACTTCTGGAATCGGACGCCGATCCATCCCTCTGTGCTGCAATGTCTTACACCCGGATTTATTCCTCTTTCCCACAACGAAGAAGTACCATAAAATAGGATCTTTACGGTCTGATAGGATTATTGTGTCCATACTCATTGTCCTCGCGCAACACATTAGTAATCCACAGTAATCCACGGAACTCATATCGAGGTTCACCCGTAAAGGCTCATATTGCCTCTGGAACTTACGAGTTAGTATGATACCCGCTATAGTGCCGGTAAAGAAAGGGCCCAGAGCCTATAGGTTAAAAACCAAGTTGAGCGCTTCACCGCCCACAGGTCCGGCCACCGTGTTGTTCCGATGTAGGTCAAATGGGAACCTGCCCTTGGATCAAAATTTGCAAGTATTATTACAATTAGAAATAGAACTGACAAAATTTTTTTAAACCAAAATGTGTGCTGCAGGTTACTCAGTAAGAAAACTCTAATAAGAAGCTTTCTCTTCGGCCACCCACCGATCACTATGTATTTTGTCGGTTATGCACTATCTGGCAGGTATTGTCGTCACAGCCGGAGAGTTTCAAGGATATTCAATACTCATGATTATTCGCTTTTACTCATCGTATAAAACAGCCTATCCGGCAGAGATCGAGAATTTACTCATAGAGCATTTTGCCGATCAAGTAGTCGAGAGCTATCGGGATCCGAAGCGTATTGTTCGCAGTTTCAGAATCCCCGGAGGTGATAGGGCTGTCGCAGTGTTGGTTACGGAAGACCTTGATGAGCTGAGGTTTTTCGCTGATCGCAGTGATCTGCTTTGTGAGAGTGCCCACAGCATCATCGTGATTTTAACCATGCAAAAAGAAAATGCGATCCGATTGGTGCATCATCTACGCCCCAGCTTTATCTACCAAAAAGGAGACAACCTGGACACTCTGGCTGCGGTGTTGAGCAAGGTTATCTATGAAAAAGAAAGAACGAGACAATTGTGAAACACCGCAAAATATGGGTTTTTTGTGTTCCACTGCCAAAATATTTAAGAGCCGTTTGACCAGACCGGACCATTTATGTTTTCATAATGAGTGGACAAAAAAAGCCGTTAACGATGATAGAAAGGAGAAGTCCATATTTCTTTAAATCCGTCTAAAATGAGAATAGAAGAGCTACAAAAACGTTTAGAAGAGTTGGAAGCAGAGCTTAAACGCAAAGATAACCTCATCGAGCTTTTACGAGCCGAAGCCGGCAAAAGCGGTGACAAATATTCAAAGCAAGAGTCTCTGCTGTCGGAACAGATAGGTCTACAGAGCAGAACTGAGCAGGATCGGCTGCTGCTATCTCAAGCTGTCGAACAAATTCATGAAGGGGTGCTCATTTTCAACCCGGAAGGAAAAATATTTTATGCAAACAAGGCATTTGAGCAAAACACCGGTTTTACCCGCCGGGAGATTCTGGGCCAAGATATCAGCAGTTTAAACGGTCGGGGCAAAGATGCGAAGCTGAGCAAAGCAATGAAGAGTGCTATCTCCTCCCAGGGTGTTTGGCGAGGTAATGTTTTCCGAGAAAAGGGCACCCATAATGCATCAATCTTTGATGTGACAATCTCACCGGTGAAAAACAAAAAAGGAGATATCATAAATTATATCTCTGTTGAACGAAATGTAAGCCGGGAGATAAGCTTAAAACGAGAGCTTCACCAAGCCCAGAAAATGCAAGCTCTGGGTACGCTGGCAGGGGGAATTGCACACGACTTCAACAATGTGTTGATGCCCATAATCATAAACACTGAGCTGATGCTCTGGGACGCAGAAGATGGCAGTGAACAGCACAATTACCTCAAGCAATGTTTGGATGCCGCCAACCGCGGAAAAGAGCTGATTCACCAAATTGTGACATTCAGCCGCAGAGAGGCCAAGTCATACAAACCCGTAGAAATTGTTCCTATCGTCAAAGAAGCACTTAAGCTTCTTCGCTCGTCACTGCCCTCAACTATCCACATGGATCAAGAACTTTCCTCCGAGACCGGGCTCGTGCGAAGCGATCCAACACAGATACACCAAATCCTAATGAACTTGTGTTCCAACGCCGCCGACTCTATGTCTCCTCTGGGAGGTGAACTGAGCATCGCGGTAAACCCCGTTACTGTCACACACGATAATGCCGACCACTACCCTGACCTGAAACCGGGTTCCTATGTAGAATTAAAAATTGGCGACACAGGGTCCGGAATTGAACCCGAGTTAATGGATCGTATCTTCGACCCATTTTTTACCACAAAAAAAACAGGTGAGGGCACAGGCATGGGCCTAGCCGTGGTGGACGGCATCGTAGAAAGTCACAATGGAGAGATTTCTGTGGAAAGCAAACCGAATGTGGGCACCAATTTTAGTGTGTATTTGCCCATGCTCGCAATGAAAAGCAAAACAAATAAAGGTAGTCGTAATGTTTTACCCGGCGGAGGTGAACGTATCCTCGTTGTAGACGATGAGCAAACAGTGCTCACCTCCCTGGAGAACATTTTGCGCAAGCTGAATTATGAGGTCGTCACCACCGACAACGCAAAAAAAGCTCTGAGCATGCTTGAGTCCAATCCCGAGAGCTTCAACTGTGTTTTGACGGATCAGACCATGCCGGATTTAACAGGCGCCGAGCTATCAAAGGCTATCTTAGAAATCCGCCCCGATCTTCCCATTATCTTGTGCACAGGTTACAGTAACCTGATTGACAAGAAGAAAGCGCAGGAGTTGGGCATTAAGGGGTATCTTGAAAAACCTGTTACCCCGCAAAAGCTGGCAAAAACATTGAGGATGGTTCTGGATTAGAGGTTAGCTTATAAGCGTTTGCATATAAGTGTTTTTGGGTATATTCATTAATCATAAACATGACATCCAAACATTCAGGCGAAAGCAAAATGGCCAAAGTTCTTATCGTAGACGACGACAAAAATGTACGCCAATCCATCAAAAGTGTAGTCGAGCGGTTGGGTCACGAGGCTCTTTCTTATGCCTTACTTGAAGAAGCATTATCTTGCTGTCAATGTGAAGAGATCGATGTAGTTTACCTGGATGTGCGCATGCCCGACGGCAACGGTCTGGATATGCTACCCAGTATCAGAGAATCCACCTCTAAACCTGAGGTTATCATCATGACCGGTTACGGGGATCCCGATGGAGCGGAGCTGGCGATCAAAAACGGAGCATGGGATTACCTTGAAAAACCCGCGTCCCTCCAGACAATGACCTTGCCGTTGAAACGAGCCCTTGAATACCGCGAAAAAAAGACCTCTTCCAGCACACCGATATTGCTCAATCGTGAGCGTATCGTAGGGCGAAGCGATCCCTTGAAAGCCTGTTTAACAAAAGTGGCGCAAGCCGCCGCCAGTGAGACCGACGTTTTGATTACAGGTGAGACCGGCACAGGAAAAGAAGTGTTGGCCTTGACGATTCATGAAAACAGCTCCCGGGCAAACGAGAATTTTGTTGTAGTCGATTGTGCCGCTCTTCCTGAAAATTTGGTGGAGAGCGTGCTCTTCGGCCACGAAAAAGGTGCTTTTACAGGCGCATCCACGTCACGCAAGGGACTGGTACATCAGGCCGACGGGGGAACCCTATTTCTGGATGAGGTGGCCGAGCTTCCACCTCACATACAAAAATCGTTTTTACGCGTTTTGCAAGAGCGGAGCTTTCGCGCGGTGGGCTCAACAAAAGTAGATCAAAGCAATTTTCGGTTGCTCGCGGCTACAAATAAAAACATTGAAAAAGCCGTACATGAAGGCTCTTTTCGCGAAGATCTCCTTTTTCGGCTTCAGGGGTTCAAGATTGAGCTTCCCCCCTTGCGAGAGCGACGGGAAGATATCAAAGTTCTGGTTCGACACTACATCTCCGAGCTCTGTGAGAGATATAAGATAGACAATAAAGGGTTCTCACCCGATTTCCTTGACGAGCTGTTGCGCTACGACTGGCCGGGAAACGTCCGCGAGCTTGTCCAGGCGTTGGAAAAATCAATCGCCACAGCACAAGGCGACCCGATGTTGTTTCCTGCTCATCTGCCTACTCGGATACGAGTGAGCATAAAAAGAGCCGCCGTGGAGAACTCAACCGAAAAAAACCAACCAAAAGGCGAAATCAACACAAATGAACTTTTTGATGAAACCGGCCCTCTTCCGCCTATGAAAAAAGTCCGGGATAACGCCATCTCCCGCGTTGAACAACAATACCTACGGACCCTCATGGCCACCACTGATGGTGACGTCAAACAAGCCATTCGTATCTCAGGGTTGTCCCGGTCGCGCCTCTACACATTGCTCAAACAGTACAACATATCTACGAAAACCTGCTGAACGAACTAACTGCCGAACGAACTAACTGCTCTTGTCGCACAATGACCATCCACAGAGAGGCGTGAAAACCCGGACAAAAACGTACGGGTTGTGACCTCTCTGAATAGGAGGTCAAGAATGAATCAACATGTAGAAAACGGAAAGAAACGGAAGCTGCGGAATTACACAAAAGAGCAAAAAGAAGAGGCGGTAGAAGATGCACTTGAGATCGGAAACTCTGCCTCAGCAAGAATGCACGGAATTCCTTTAACCACGTTAAGCGGTTGGGTTAAGTATAATAGACAGCCTCAAGCACCCAGAGGATGTGTGCTTTTTGCGGAATGTATTCGGTG
>JAABSF010000175.1 GCA_011390535.1 Deltaproteobacteria bacterium
TGGACGAAAAAGGCAAAGAGCTCGTTTTGGTCACCGAGGCACGACCTGCCATGGCCGATGCCATCAACTTAACACCGCCGCAATCCTCCGGAGGAGCCGCCACTCCCACCTCACCCGGGTCGTCGAGAACCGGCGGCCCCCGATCTTCCGTGCGCACCAGTGGGACGCCGTCAACGAATGTCAGGAGGGGAGGTGTGAGATGAACACAAACCGTCTCATGCTGTTCATACAACGAACACGTAGGTTTTTCTTGACTCCAATTCGTGGAAAAAGAGGAGAGACAAAGGCACAAAAGGGCATCGCGCTGATCATGGTGTTGGTGACACTTGCCGTTATCGCAGCCACCACACATCAGTTCGTCTATACATCGGAGATTAACCACGCATCGGCGAAAAACTCTGTATCAGAGCTTAAAGCACACTATCTCGCCCGCTCGGTTATAAACCTGACGCGCATCTTGCTCAAAGTGCAAGAAAAAGTTTTGGATCGTAACCGGGCATTTCTTGGAGACATACAGCTCACTGATTTTATCCAGATGTTGCTCCCGGCCTTCTTTGGAGAAGGGGCAGGGCTGCTGGCAGGTGCCCTTGGGGTGGATTCACAAGACATCCATGGGCTGGAATACAAGAAGTCTTTCGGCGAAGCGATGTTGGAGGATATCAGCAGCGAAGATGGGAAAATCAATGTCAACTGCGCGTATGTACGTTCTGATCAAGATCCGCAGGTGATAAGGCTCGCCACCGGGCTGATGGCTCTTATGGCCGATACAAGATACGACATTCTCTTCGAGACCGCCGATGAGATGGGAAACTATAATGACCGAGAGACTGTGGTCTCAGCAATAATAGATTATATAGACGCCGACACGGCTAAATTTGGGCAAGAGACAGCTGCGGAAGATTATGGCTATGAGACAAAAGTCGATTCATACGAAGCCAAAAATAACATAATCGATTCTGTAGAAGAACTTCGGCTTGTGAGAGGCGTGACGGACGATTTCTGGGCTAATTTCGGAGAGAGTCTCACTGTATACGGCTCTTGCATTCCCAACATTTGCGCGGTTTCGGAGGATAACTGGATCCTCATAGCGTCCATCCTCTTCCAAACCGCCATGGACCCGCAGGACCCTGTCTTTCTGGATCCGATTCGCCTGAAAGCGCTGAGCCAAGCCATACTGCAGCAGGTAAAATTCTCGGGGTGTAAAGACCTGAACAGTTTCGTCACAGCAGCCAAAGAGCCTATCCCATTGGCGCAGCTTTTCGGAGACACAATGGGGCTGGACACCGACATGATCCAAGATGATCAAGAACAGATAGTAGGCACCCTGCAGGGAATCGACCTTGACCCCAAAAAGGTTTCTCAAGCTGTTTATATGGGTCCTCGCCGGATCTATCGGCTAACGGCTTATGGAAGAGTCGGTCGCGTTACAAAAAGAATAATCGCCGTCTGGGATCAGCAGTTCCGCTCACCTTCTACAGGCAAGCTCGGCGGTTTTATTTATTGGAGAGAGGAGTAGGTATGGGACAAAAGATTTGCGGCATAGATCTTGGTTCTCACTCGGTGAAAGCCAGCCTCTACCAGTCGAAATTTCGCAAGTTTCAGCTGGTGACGTTCCGTGAGATCTTGTTGCCCCGCACAAGTGACGTGGCGGGCGTAAGCGGCATAACAGAAGCGGGTTATCCTCAGCATTTGCAAGAACCCGATTCATCCATCCAACAAGATACCAAAAACCCACTTTCGGCGTCCCTTGATAAAATCGGAGATGAGAGCAAATCAAACGAAACAGAAAGTTCTGATGTATATCCTAAGTCTGAGCTGTTGACCCCTGCCCACAAAGCAGCCGTTAAAGAGTTGCTGTCTGACCGTACTTTTAAAGCAGATATAACTTTGGTGGCTCTCCCCGGGACATCCACTATCATCAGATATTTACGGTTTCCTTTCAGCGACGAAAAAAAGATCGCGCCTGTGGTAGGCTATGAACTTGAAGGACAAATTCCTTTTGAATTAGATGAGGTCGCTTACGACCATATGATTCTGGAATTAGGACGACCAACCAAGGGTATAGAGACAAGAGTATTAGCGGCTGCAACCGCCCACGATGCAATCGAGTCTTTTCTGTCCCAACTGGAGACCGTTGGGCTGGATCCTCACATAGTGACCATAGCACCTCTCGCTTATGGCTTTTTAGGCAGTGACCCTGAAAGCGATGAGAGTGAAGAGCTCACCTGTGTATTAGATATCGGCCACAAGCACACCAACCTGTGCATTCTTAAAAAACAACAACCCATTTTCATGAGAACATTGTCTCGCGGTGGTGAGAACATAACCAACGCCATCAGCAAGAAGCTTAATATTTCACATGAACAAGCCGAGCATTTAAAAAGACAAGAAGGGATAATATTAGCTGCAGGCGAAACATCCAACTCCAACCAAGAAGACCTCGATGCTATCATAAAAAAATCCCTTCGTCCGTGGGACCTGGGCCTACGCCAAAGCATCACCGCAGCGACGACTGAGTTGGGAGCGGCCCCGACTTCATTTGTTCTATGTGGAGGCTCTTCTCAGTTGAAAGGTATTGAGCATCATATAGCAAGCATAGTCGGTCTACCAGCGAACACCATAAGGCGAGTGAGCATTCAAACCCTGGAAGGGCAAGGCCCTGAAGCCACGCTTTCATACGGCCTCGCTCACCTCGTTCACTCTCATCGAAGGGATGTGCTGAATCTTCGGAAAGGCGATTTGGCCCCCATATCCAACAGATCTATTTTCAGAGAAAAAGCGCTGGTTTTCAGCGTAGCCATTGTTATCGCTCTCGGGCTGCTAATGACAAATGGATGGGCAAAACTGGCAAGGCTGAAAAAAGAAGAACGCGTTCTGTCAGCCCAATTATACGAAGAAACACAGGCTGTACTTGGAAAACCAATGACCAACGAAGCGCAGGTGTTAAATAAGATCCGCAGATTGAGACGCAGCGCGGGTGGGACAACTTTGCCGATTCCCAATTCCAGCGCCTACGCCATTTTGAGCGAGATTTCCAGAAAAGCACCTTCAAGTGACAAGGTGACTTTGGATGTTCGTAAGATGAATATTCGTTCACGCAAATTAACAATTAGTGGAACGGCCGGGACGGCATCTCAAGTCGAAGAGTTTGTTACATCTCTGAAGGAGATTGATTGTTTCAAGACCGTCAAACCCGGCACAACAACGGAGGTAGGGAGCGGAGATGACAAAAAAAGCGAGTTTACGATCAACATTGAATCGGAGTGCATGTAAAAATGGCCGGTTTTACGAATAAAATTGAAGATGCGATAGACTCTTTTGATCAGCTCTCTCTCCGAGAAAAGGCGATGTTGCTGGGTCTTGTTGCGACGTTTGGTTTTATACTCATAGGCGCTTTGTGGTATTTCACCAGCGAAGGGTTGAATGCCCGGGAGGAGCGCTGCGAAAATCTACGTCGCGCCGTCACACTACTTGAAAGGCATGAAGGTGAGCTTAGAGAAGCCCGAATGGCCGATGCACGCACCGACGCCAGAATAAGAGAGTCGGTCCCCATGCTTCAAGGACATTTAGACAAAATCGCGAGTGATCTGGATGTCGATATAAAAGAATACAAATCCCTGAAAGATCGGACCCTCGGCAGAGAAAAAAATTATTTGGAAAAGTCCATGCGTTTGCGCATTTTCGGAGTCAAAATCGAGCTGCTGGCAAAGTTTCTTGACCGCATAGAAGGAGGCAAACACCTTATCCTGGTGAGCGCTTTGGACATCCAGACCCGTGTGGGTCAACCTGAGTTACTGGATGTAGATATGGTGGTATCCACTTACAAGAAAAAATCAGGCGACTCTGAAAAAGAGAAGAAGAGCAAAGAAAAGAAAAAGAAACAAAAAGAAAAGAATAAGGGTGCAGCCCGAAAGAAAGCGAGTGGAGCATGAAGAGACATATCTTCACAGTTGCCAAATATTCAGGATACACCCTGTGTGCGTTGTTTTTTTTAGTATTGACCACATATATGGTTTTTCCTTTTGATCGATTAAAGACATTAATCGCTAGAGAGCTCACCCAAGGTGGGCGCTATGAAGTCAGTATCGGCTCGGTGTCGCCCGCCTTCCTTATGGGGATCACCCTCAAAGATGTGGTTTTTGTGAGCCCTCCGGAGAAACCTGGTGAAAAAAAGAGTAAAATGGAGATCGAGCGAGCTACTGTTAAGTTCGGCTTATTCTCCCTCTTAAAGGATTCTCCCGATGTAAGCTTTGATGTAGAAGCTTTTGGCGGCCGAATTAAAGGAGAAACACAAAAAATAAAGAAGACCAGAAAAATCAAGATTGATTTCGAAGACATCTCTTTTAAAAAGCTGCCGGGCATCTCCAAAGCAATAGATCTTCCCATGGGAGGTAGCGTTACAGGGAGGGGTAATATTAAGATCCCGCCTGAAGGATACCGCATGATGGAGGGCAAGCTGACTCTCAACTGCAAGAATTGTTCAATTGGTGATGGAAAAACATTAGTAAAACCAAAATTCGCCCGACAACGGCCGGGGCAATATGACCCGGTGGCCGACAAGGGCGTGACGCTCCCGAAAATCAGGCTCGGACGCTTTGGTGGAGACATAAACATTGAAAAAGGTAAGGCCGAGTTTTCACAGTTTGAGGCACTCTCACCGGATGGTGAAGCAAAGCTGATTGGTTATGTCATGCTGAGAGAACCGATAATCTTCTCTACGGTCCAGGCCGTCTTCAAGCTCAAGTTCTCGGAAGAATTCAAGAAAAGAAAACCCAGGATACAGGGTATCGAAGCGAGCATGGCGCGGGGAAAGAGAGACGACGGGCTTTATGGCATGTGCATTACCAGAAGACTTAAAAATATTCGTTTCAGGCCTTGCAGGTTCAGCGCCGCTGAACGCGGGACAGGAAGGGGCCCCGCGGGTCGTTTAGGCGGAAGGTCCCGCGGACGAACAGGTCGCAGACCACCTAAACGGAAACGTCCGCCTCGCCCACCCACGGGCGGAAAAGGCATGAAAACCGGCGGCGAAGTAGACAACTACTAGAAAGGATCTAATTAAGATCCTGACAAACATACTCGCATAGCCGACGAGGCGCTCGCGCCTTGCCTGACGAGCGTGTTTAGAAAGGCTGCTATTCTTACAAGATGATTTTTCCCAGAACTCAAACCTGCATTTTTGTTCAGTTTCTGATGATGTCCTTTTTGGTCGGCACCCTAGCTTGCGCAGGCTGCAAAAAAGAAGAAACCGCCCCTAAATCCGAGAGAAAGAGAGTGTGTACTGATTTTGCCCTGGATGTTGCAGCAGCTTTTCAACAAACATTTGGTTTAAAAGATAATCAGAGAGGAGACTATGCGGCAGACATGAAAAAAAACATTCTCCAGCTAAAAGAGAACCTTAAGAAGGCATGCATGAACGGCGAGCTTTCAAACGAAGTCATCTCTTGTGTAAGAAAATCAGACCACAGGGATTTTGAACGGATGGAAAAATGTTTACCGGAAGACTATCGACCTATCAGGGAAGACATGGGCGATGAATAGATATAAACCCCTGAAGAAACATCAGGTTATTTTTTAACTACCCATACGGAATCTTCCACCACCAACTCCGAATCATCTATCTTCACCCATCTACCCACACCTCCTTTGCGAAAATCAGTGACGATATCAACATGTTGAGCCGATCTGTTCAAAACACGCTCTTCTTCCAGTGTTTTAACTATTCTCTTTCCTTCATCGGAAGAAGGATCCTCGGTGTAACATTGCTCATATGAAGCGCCGATTGCGATATGAAGTGTCCCTCCGACCTTTTCAACAAAGAGAGGATGCTTTAACACCCTGTCCAGACCTGGATTCATACCAAAGGCGACTTCACCCAATCTTTTTGATCCGTCGTCGGTCTCGATTATGGCGGCCAGCTGTTCATGCCCTTCGTCTGCCGAATAATCAACTATGCGACCTCCTTCGAATTTGAGATAGATACCCTGGATGTCTTTGCCCCCGTAGTGAACCGGAAGATCTACAAAAATCTCTCCTTGTGTGCTTCGAGCATCGGGGCTGGTAAACACCTCTCCATCGGGAAAATTACGAAGCCCATAAGAAAGCTGGGCGTTCCCGTGCGAGATATCCATCTCCAGCACCAGCTCCCTTTTCTCGCGTGGATGCTCAGTGGCTATCGTAACCTTTTTGCCTTCTTGAACAGCCGGCCCGATTCGCTTCTCTGCCT
>JAABSF010000176.1 GCA_011390535.1 Deltaproteobacteria bacterium
AAGATGGGTTTCCGGTTCCGACCTCCATGCAGGTTTTGGTTGGGCAATCGCACACAAGCCCGGAACCGCAGTCGGTGTGAGTGGCGCAGGAATCGCCTACTTTTCCCGTATTCAGCGCGTCTCCACAACCGGTCGCCGACACGATATAGTATGTTGATATAGCTGCGAATATAGTCACTCTCAATATAGATGCTCTCAATATAGACGCTTTTACGATTTGAATGCTCAATGCCATTTTAAAGAACCTCTTCTGTGAAAAGTTAATGCCTACAGTAAATGAGAGTAGAGGTTTCGGTCAAGCCTTTGGCTTGTCGGGGCAGGTCATTTGAATCAGGCCGTCATCCAGGGCCGGGAAAACGACCTGATCAGCTGCACGAACGACGCCGGCAACGGCAATGCCGAGAGCCTCACTTACAAGTGGTGCCCATATCGGGCCGACAAACCACCATCAGAATCAGAACCACCGTCACTGCAGACGACGGTTTTGTTAAATGATTCCAAGCAACCATTTTACGATATTATTCCTTTCAATTTTTATGCCTGAATATTCGATTGCTGTTTCATTGCTATCTGTTGAAAGGAGGATGTGCCGCCCGTTTGTTATATATCGATCTATTGAAGCAAATGAACTCAGTTCTCTATCTTTGTTGTTTTCATTCAAGGTTAATGCAACTTGGTAATTTGTGACCGAGCGGTCCCTGTTCGTTACCACAAAATCTATCTCTTTGCCTGATTCGTTTTGACCGAAATTGATCTGATGTTTGTCCCTTTTAAGTTTTAAGAAGACAATATTTTCAAGAAGTCTTGAATATGTCTGAAGGTATCCTCCGTAAAGAGCGGGGAAACCGCTGTCAACTGAATAAAACTTCCTTATTGTCCCAAACACCCTGCTTTGTTTATATTCCAATTTTTCAACAGGATGTATCGCAAAAGTTTTCGCAACAAAATCAACATAATTTGAAACTGTTTCAGATTTCACCTGAAACCCGCTGTTTTTAAGGTGCGCAAGAATCCTTGCATAGCTTGTAATATTGCCGGCGCCGGCAAAAAGAAATTTGATAACCTGATCAATAACCGCCGGTTGACGGATGTTGAATCTGTTTACTATGTCATCAAGAACAACCTTACTTAAAACTCCTTCAAGATAGCTTTTTTTTGCACTTTCAGTATTTATTGAAATAAGCTCCGGCAATCCTCCGAATCCGAGATATTCGCTGAATAGAGAATTTATTTCATCAGCCTTTTCAAAAAAATCGTGCTCATTATTGATTTCAAGCCCTCTTATTTTTAAAAATTCTTTAAAATCAAAAGGAAGTATCTGAAGTTCGATGAATCTTCCAGCAAGGTTTGAGCCGATCTCGGAAGAAAGAAGTTCAGAGTTTGAGCCGGTTAATATTATTCCAATGTCTCTGTGTTTTTCATAGATAGTTCTTACAAATTTATCCCAGCCTTCAATAAGCTGAATTTCATCAAGAACTATTATTTTTTTTCCTTTTTGGGCTATTTCATTCATAAAAAGCTGAAACAACTCATCGAGTTTAAAAGCATTGTTTACTTCTGCAAGGTTGAAATCCTCAAAATTCAGGTAAAAAACATTCCTTTTTAGAATCTTCTTCTCCCGTATCATTTTTGCTACAGTTCTTTGAACCAGAAAAGATTTCCCGCTTCTTCTGAATCCCGTTATTATCTTGATAGGCTTTGCGCCCATCAGTTCAAAAAGTTCTTTTTCGTATGAACGGTATATTCCTTCAACTTCCGTTATCAGGTTCTGCCATTCAAATATTATCCGTAAAAAAGCCGAGTTTTCCATAAATACCCTCTGTAAAGGACAAACATAGACTATTTGTGCCCTTTATAAGGGGATAAGTCAAGATAAGGGATTGATCAAGTGTTGATCGAGTGCGGCTCTTTTATAGCCCGACGACCTTTTTCCTTTTTTCTCGGCGCATATTTGGGGTAATTTATTTTTTTCTGTTGAAAAACTTCAATTGTTTGAAGATGTTACCGAGCTTTATGGATAGCCGCAACGAAGACCGTGGTTACACTCAGATCCCGATCACAGTGCTCTCCCGCAGTCTTGAAGTTGGGTGAGCGACAGGCTGCATCCTCGCAAATAAGGCCTGGGGTGCAGTGCAGATCTTTCCAACACGGATCTCCGGCCTCACTACTGTCACGCTCTACGCAGACGGGTGGATCGTAGCCGTGGTTGCAGACTAGATCTGCGATGCAAGAGCCGGAGCCGCACACCTCGCCCTCCAGCGCCGGTTCTCGACACTGATCAAAGTACATGTTGCAGACAAGCTGATGACCACAGTCGTTGTGGCTCCGGCAAGGGTCGCCGACGCTTACCTCAGCGGCCACACAAAGCTTGTCTCCATCCACCCATTGGCAGATGAAACCCTCCATACAGTCCTTTGTGTAGAGGCACATGCCTCCCTCGCCTTCCGGTAGCGCACACCGATGAGGCGTATAAGCCCAGTTGCAGGTCAACCCCTGTTGGCAGTCTTCGTCGTTAAAGCAGGCTTCACCCTCATCCACGGGCAGGACACAACTGTAACCCATCGCCCAGCTGCTGTTGGTCGGGACTCATTTTCTCGGTTGAAGTTGGCGAGGCCGTTGGAAACCTCAATTGCCACAATTGTAGTCCCAAGGTCTTGGATAAGGTTTTCGTTGGAGTTTCGGTTATTCCAATATCGGTCGGAGATTTTAGATCGATTTCTTCTTATCGAGAGGGTTTGGATAGTTGATTCGCCGGCCTTATTATGCTCGATTATCCCATAATTATGTTCATGGTCACGTCAAAATCGGAAATCCGCAAACTGTTTGGCCGTTTACTCTGCTTGACAGTCCTGGAACTGCGAGCTAAATACCCAAAACTGAAAACATATAAGCTTTTTCTCTAACACTATAGACACATCCCGGGAGGTGTCATGACTGAATCCAATTCGAATGAAAAATCCAACTATGATGTCAGAACAGTTTCTTGGTATATCGACAAAGGGCAGGTCAGTCGTGATTCATACCAGGATCATTTAAAGAATTTGCCTGATTCGAGCGAAAAAGCAGAAAACATGTCCGTTAAGAACGATCCCTTTTTCGGTGAAGAGGAAAAGGATTGAGTAAAGGATTGAGTAAAGGATTGAATAAAGGATTGAATAAAGGATTGAGTAGTAGTGATAGGCTTGTGAGGTAACCTGAACGTAGGCAGCCTGAGCGAGGTTGGAGGTTAACATGGTAGAAGGTGGGAAAGAAAACGAGGGGACACCATTGGATAATAAAAAAAAAGAAGAACGCACTGAGACGGAATGTGAGAGACGCGCCCGGAAGGCTCTCCCCGAAATCGATTTCAGTACTTTTGTTCTCTCCCTTGCATCTTCAGTGATGATTCACATCGGTGAGATTGAAGACCCCGATACAAAACAAGCTGTTGTTTCGCTGCCCATGGCAAAACAAACTTTGGATATCCTGGCTTTGTTGCAAGAAAAGACCCGTGGAAATCTGGAAGACGATGAAGACAGGCTCTTAACGGAGTTGCTGTATGATCTCAGGATGAAGTTTGTGAGAGCATGCAAACAACAAAGCGGAGAGGGATGAGAGCCTTGGCTGATTCACCTGAAACTGCAGCGCTGAAGGTTTTGAGAGGGTACTCCATGATTGGGCTGGTGTTGGCGGTGGTATTGGGTGGTGGATCATTTGTTTTCCACAGTGGAACAGCGGGGAGGGCGGTTTGCTCAACCGGCGCCATGGCGGGTTTGCTGGGGGCTGCCGTAGGCTTGAATCTTCGTGACAGGATACATCGAAGAAAGTATGCGCCGTTGATGGTTTTTGGGGTGATATTAGGCATATTGGCTGCTTGCCTTGTGGGGGTGAGTGTTTTGGCTTTGGAAAATGACATGGATGGTGCGTGGTCCCCTCTCATAGGAGCAGGTTTTCTAGGGGTATTGGCGGTGATATGTATCAGGTTGTCTAACCAAATACGGAACTCAAAAAAGGCAGAGGCGGAGATGCCCGAAAAATAGCCTTGATCGATACTTTTTTTGCTGAAGGGTAAAGGTTCAGGGGTTGATAAGCTGAAGGTTGGGGTGGTCGAGGTGAAAGTTATTGAACCATTATCCGCGCGGACTTGTTTGAAAGTGGGGTTTTCAAAATGACGGGTGATGTACTGTCGGGTTTCACTTTTGATGCTCAGAGGGTGTTGGCCAAAGCTCAGAGGGAGGCGAGGGTTCGCAATCACTCTGTAGTTACTCCGGAACACCTGTCTTTGGTTTTGATAGGGGAGAGCAGGGGAGCTGTTGGGGAGCTCTTAAGAGCGGCGAAAGTGGACAAGGAATCAATCAAAGAGGGTGTTGAGGCCCGGCTTTTTTTAATCGAACCTGATCCGAAACCGATGACCAAGTTGGGGAAGCCGGTATTGGGAGTCTTGTCTCAGGCGCTTGAAGAAGCGAGAGGAGCCAACCAGGATAATGCCGACTGTGTCCATTTGCTTTTGGCTTTAGCAGGGTCAAGGTCTCCTGTGAGCGATTTGTTCAGACGCTGGGGAGCTACGAGAGATCGTCTCGTAGAGGCTTTGTCAAAAAAAGGGTCGGCTGGGAATGTCGGAGAGGCTGAGCTGGGAGATGCGGCTGTTGATGATGGATCTGAAGATTACTTGGCCAAGTATGGACGAGATATCACCTCGCTTGCGGAGGAGGGGCTCCTTGATCCGGTTATCGGCCGAAAAACAGAGCTTCGCCGAATATTGCAGGTGTTAGGTAGACGCACTAAAAATAACCCCGTACTCGTTGGGGAACCCGGAGTAGGGAAGGCAGCTATTGTAGCCGGCTTGGCCCAGATGGTTGCTCAAGGCCGGGTGCCGAAGGCGCTACAAAAACTTCGGATCGTGAATTTGGAGTTGGGAGGCATCCTCGCCGGCGCAAAATTCAGGGGAGATTTTGAAGAGCGGCTCCGGGGCATAATTGAACAGGTCCGCAGATCAAAAGGGCGGGTGTTGTTGTTCATTGATGAGATTCACGGGCTGGTGGGTGCCGGACAGTCGGGAGGAGGCGGGATGGACGCCTCCAGGCTCATAAAACCTGCGCTTGCCAGGGGAGAGCTGCGTTGTATCGGATCCACAACGAGGGAAGACTATCGCACCTATCTGGAGAAAGATAAATCTCTGGAGAGGCGTCTGGAGCCGATCTTCGTGGAAGAGCCGGATGATCTGGATGCATTGGCGATTCTGAAAGGGGTGCGACCTCGTTACGAAGTTCATCACGGGGTGAGGATTCAAGATGAGGCTTTGCTGGCGGCAGTGCGGTTATCCAGACGCTATGTTACACAACGGTGTCTTCCGGATAAGGCCATAAATGTGATGGACGAGGCTGCCAGTCGTCTGCGGGTGGAGCTGGATGGTGAACCTGATGAGTTGATTGATTTGGATGTGGAGCGCGCGAGACTGAAATTGGTTTTAGAGAGCGGAGGAGGCGCGCAAGGAGATAAAGAAAAGGTAAAAGAGCAGCTTAGAGAGCTTGAAAAAAAGCGTAAAGCCATGGTCGAGCAGTGGAGAGAGGAGTTGGCTGGTATCGAGGCTGCTCGCAAGGCTAGGGCTGAGCTGCAGTCTCTGGAGAGAAGTCATCAAAAAGCGCTGAGTGTAGGCGATGTAGATGCGATGACTAGAATAAAGGATATTTCCATACCCAAGGTCGAGGAGGAGATCCGAACGATTGAAGAAAAACTCTCGGGGACTGAATTTACTCCGAGGTTGCTGTCGGATCTTGTCTCTGCATCGGAAGTGGCTCAGGTGGTTGCTGTTTGGACTGGTGTCCCGGTAGATGACATGTTGGCCTCTGAGCGGGATCGACTTCGGATAATGGAAGACATATTGGAGCGTCGGGTCAAAGGTCAGCCGGAGGGGATACGGAGGCTTTCTGCGGCCATCAGGAGAGCCAGAGTGGGGCTGAAGGATCCTAAGAGGCCCATTGGCTCGTTTCTCTTCTTGGGCCCCACAGGGGTTGGCAAGACAGAGTTGGCAAAAGCCTTGGCGGAATTCCTGTTCCACGATGAGAACTCCATTATCCGGCTGGATATGAGTGAGTTCATGGAAAAACAAACAGCCTCCAGGTTGGTGGGCGCAGCTCCCGGATATGTTGGTTATGAATCCGGGGGCCAGTTGACGGAGTCCGTGAGGAGAAGACCCTACAGTCTTATTTTGTTTGATGAGATTGAAA
>JAABSF010000177.1 GCA_011390535.1 Deltaproteobacteria bacterium
CATGTAAATATGGTTATGGGCAGGGCTTATGCTTCATGGGAGTATGGAGCGTCCAGAGATGCCTTGAGTCAACTGAGTCTTTTGGGGATTGTTCCTCAGTATGTCCTTTCACGCCCCCAAAAAAGCTCGGCGGATTTGAAGTTGAGCATAGATTTGATGGAGGTTCTTCTTACTCGTGATGATATTAAATGCTTTATAATCGCTGGAGGGGACCGAGACTATATGCCCATTGTAGAAAAGATCAAAGAACGGGCGAATGAAATCATAATAGTGAGCCCGGGGCCTGCAACTTCCGGGGATCTTATAGCTTTGGTAGGAGAGTATTCATTTATTGATGCCACCTTGATGCTCCCGAGTGATGTTCAACCTGCCGAGAATTCACATACATTTCGTGGCATACCTATCCCGGTGCAACCCGATGAGGTAGGGGGCATGGGTGAGCTGCGTAAAAGCACCCAATCCGGAAATAGAGATGAGAAGGTAATCGGCGAGGATGCTACGCCCGGGATAATTGTGAATGATGAGGTTCAATCAGAAGAAGGTGCGGAAGCACCCGGAGAAGATGTGGAGCCATCGGGAGGGATTGAGATTATATCCAATGATGATGGAGTTAAGCTACAGGGAGGTTCCTCAAACGGAGATAATTCTAAAGCTGTCGACAAAGATTTGTTTTCTGATAGGCATGAAAACAAACATGGATATGACACTGGAGAAGAGGGTACTCCTAACCTGATCACAGTAGACCCCAAAGATGAGATAGCTGCTGAGAAGATTCTTCGGGGCTATATGCATGAGTTTGCTATTCAGGATCTTTGGCGTTGTGTAGGATTGATAATCAGAGCGCAGGGAGAGATTCGAAACAACGAAATATGGGTTGGGCCTTTTTTGAAAAACTATATGAATGAAGAATTTGATTTTATGAACAACACACAGAGGAAACGTCTTCTGGCTCTGATGGAAGAGGTGGAAGCTGTCGCTGTAGACGAAAAGATGGATCGTATGGGTGAACAGACCTATTCAGTTTTAAGCGTTAATTGGGAGAGCCCGATTATGAAGGCCGGACTGTTGAGGACAAGAAAAGCTCTGGAGTAGGGTTCTCTGTTTGCAGCTTTAGTCAGCTTGTATGTGGTCAAAGACTTGAAGATATGATGATGCGAACTACCGGCGGTGGACCTTTTCCGGTTGCGTGGGTGGCGTGGGTTGTGTGGCTGCACATAGGATTAGCCCAGTCTCTCAAGGACTGCGACCACGTTTGGTGGTGAATTCAGGCCTAGCTCTCTCAAACGTTCTGCGTCGAAAACTATAAGGCGGGAGTCTTCGATTATTACGAATTCGCATTCACTGGATATCCCATGTAGTGTGTCGCGGAAGCCGATGAAATCATCTGCAGAAAATAGCCGAATCGTTTTTCCACTGATTCGTTGTTCTACGGTTCCTGTGACCACTATAAATGCTGAAGTCGGCAATTTTCCTGCCGCAATTAACACTTGGCCGCTTCTTTTTCGCACTATTCCTTCTATGCAGCCCATGAGACGTTCACGTGTCAGGGCTTCCAGTTCTCCCACGGCCGGGTGCAGTGACAGGAAAGAGTGGATTCGTCTAAGCTCACGAGCCTGAGTAATTCTGTCTTTTAATAAAGTCTCCGCTTTGAAAAGCCCTTTTAAATCCTCTCCGTCGATTCGCCAAAGCTCACTATCCACTTCGGCCTGGACGGTTGCATTGCAATAAGCTGCCTCTTTCGATAGCACCGATGACTCTCCTATCAGGTCACCGGGGAGAAGCGTGGCGATTGGCTTAGAGATTCCTTCGGGGGTTCGAAGTTGTACGGTAAGCCTCCCGCTTTTGACAAAAAACACATTTATTGAGGGTTCTCCTTCTTCCAGCAAAGGGGTCTCACCGGGTATCTCGGATAAAACAGCCAGATCCTTGACTTTGTCGGTCAGGTTTTTTTCGAGTCCGTACAAAACAGGAACCTGTCTGAGTGAATCAATAGGTTCCATTCGAGCCAAAGTGTCCCGTAAAAGGCGATTGAAGATGCTCTTATCATAAGTTTCTTCTCCAATGATATCTTTTGCCTTTTCACAAAGGAGGTTTAAAGATTCCAGGTTGGCCATGTCTGCGAATTCCCTGGCGGCCGCTTGTAGATAGTCAAGAGACAAAGCTTTCTCGCCCAGCTCGTTTTCCACCCAAGCCATCTGGGAAAGAATGGCTCCTCGGGATTCCGGATTCTCCAGGAGCCGGGGAAGTAATTCTCTTGCAGTCACCAAAGACTCAGGATCTCCACTGTTCAACAAATCCTCTACTTTTTCCCATAAGCTCTCCGGATCTATCTCATCTCCGTCATATAGTTCTTGTGATAGTTCTTGTGATAGCTCAGGGAGAATGTCATCTTCCAAACTAATCTCAGCAAACTCCATTGCAAAATCATCATGGAAGCTACCTGGCGCCTCTTCGGGTGGAGACGGCAAAGGCTCGGCACTTCTGTTCGTGTCATTTGTTTCAGAATTATCTCCTCTTAGCGCGTTGAGTAGATCCGTGACGTAAACGCGGCGGGTGATATTGCCGGTTTCGTCTATTTCGATCGGGCCTACATTCAGCTCGCGGTCTTCAAATAAGCACACAGCACGGCCTTGCCAGGCGAGACCGGATACATGTCTGCTGAGAGAGACATCTTTCAGTTCAAGAATTTTACCGAATTCTTCAGTTAGAAAGGCTTTGAGGTGATGCTTAGCTTCTTCTAAAGTCATAAAACCTGCTCAGGAGAAAAACGGTCATTATGCTAATCTATGAGCCGAGAAGGGGTTTAGGTCTTGGGTTTAGTCTTGCCCAAGTGCACACTGGCCCATAAAGCATACTTCACCATTGAAGAAATCGCATGAGTGACCGCATTCACCGCAATGGGCGCGATCATTTCCGAGATCCTTACAACCGCCGGAAGCTAAAAAAGTCCTTGGACAGCACATATCCTCATATGTACCCGCACATGCTCTTGGATTGGGTTCACCAACCACCGGACAAACACATTCCCCCTCAAGACACTCGGGGCCTGTTTCATCGGCGCATTGAATACCACAGTCTCCACAGTGGTTGAAATCGTACAGAATATTTACACACATTCCGTCACAACATTTTTCGATGCCCTCGTAGCAAGAAGTAACACCACCGCAAAGACACCAGCCGTCTATGCATTGTTCCCCCTCCTTGCATACTCGCCCGCAGGCCCCGCAGTTCAAAGGATCATCCTCGACGGGTGTGCAGATGCCGTTGCAGCAAAGCTCGCCCCATGGACAGCCGCCGCATTCATCGCCTCCGTCACCGTGATGCCAAGGGTGCCAACCTCCATCTTCACCAACGGGAGTGTAGTGGCATAGACACGCGCCTTGGATGCATTCACCCCACCCGTAGCCTTCTTGGCGGCAATAAGACGAGCACGCCATATCATCACATGCCGCGGATGTTCCACCTGTAGCGCATCCGCTGAGTGCGGTAGGGGTGACGAAAAAAACAGATAACAGCAAAAATCGAAACAATAACCTCATAATTCAGATATCTCCATCGGGCACGCCACCATCGGGATCCGTGGGATCGGTGGGTTCATCTCGACAACACAAGACACCACCACCGCCCACTCCCATCTTCTTTACATCCTCCGCTTCTGTGTCCGAACCGAACAGCCCTCCCGGACAATCCCATGTTTCGGGAATGTCGCCGCATTTGTCGCCCGAAGAGCGTGTCAGCGGCAAGCATGAGTCATTAGCCATTAGGCCCACAGACCCGCAACCGAAAAGATCATCCGCCCCCGTTGGGCCGCATTCACGGCCTCCGTCACCTGATATTGCTGCAACCCAGAAGGTTCCGGGTTCCCATGAATAAGCACAACCTATAGAAGATGCCGCGTCGATCTCTTCTAGTGAATCACATACATGCCACCCCTCGGCACAAAGATACGCCGCCGAGCACCCTGAGCCGGTTGGGTTTATGGTGTCGTCCCCTGACAGCCTGTTACATTCAGGCACAGTGTCAAAAATCCCTGCCTTTGACCACCCGCCTGCACAAGCCGCTATATTGGGAAACTCCTGGGGATCCAGAAAACCTTCTCGCTCTCCGTCCGAGCAGCCGATCAGCTCGGCACAAGGGTCGTCACATACTACGGAATCAGGCCCCTCACAAACATACACTCCTCCGCAACGGCCACAAGGCGCACCGGGCTCCTGTGCCAACACAGAACATCCACCGCATGCATTCGGAGAAATGCAATTGGCGTCGGAAGTGCCACCGTCCGTATCCCACCATGGAGTGAACGCGTCTCCGGTTGAACCATCGAGTGTCACCCAATAGCAGAATCCGCTCCCTGATGAGGTGCATCCGGACAAGAGCAGCGCTACTGTCGTAAAAAACGCAATTGAGATTGATCTTTTTTTAACTTTATATTTCATTTTTTTACGCAGTATCTCCGGAATCGATTTTTCGAGCCGGAATTAGTTGTTTCAGATGCGCTGAAAAAGCCATATCGCTTGTCGACGGTAAGCACCGTAATAGCTCACAACTTGAATCAGAACACTCTAAGTTTACATCATTTTACTGCTTTATTGCAAACTAGAAAAAGCATGGTTTAGGTTGGGCCAGGGGCGCTGGGATACGGCGCCGTTCGAAAAAGAGACAAATCATGTGAAAGGGAATCGTAGCAGGCGCATTTAATTAAAGTGCATGGCACTGGAAGTGGAGAAGCAGGGCGAAGATGGGGTTTAGGGGTTACACATGTTCCAGCGGGCTTTGGATCGAAAAGATCCATCAACCTTAACAGGACTATGAGTTTTGATTTAGGATCGGATCTAAACTGGTGCTTGTTTTTATGCTGTTTTTTGATATCTGAAAAAAGCACCCAAGGAAAAGGCACATTTTTCAGTTTCTATCATCATTGATTGCCATATGTGGAAACACCGAGCATCTAGTGAGGGTAATATAACAGGAGTTTCTACCTATTGACCTGTTCTGATCGCACAAGAAACTGAGTTGAAGTAAAGACTTGCAATTTAGGAGGAGGCGTCTGTGTCTGAATCAAATGACTCCCGTAACAAAAGCGGCTCTATAAAGCCGATTCCGAACACTGAAGTCCGGACAGAGTCTCATGGCCGGCGATATGGCGATCTGACCGATTTGAATCGCGACGGGATTATCCTCAAATCCATCGGGCGCGAACGTCTGGAAGGTTTTGCCAATGATTATCTGGAATTGCTCGGGACCTCTTCTGCTATCTACGAGGCAAACGGCGACTACGCCTTTGGGTTTTTTACCTCAGGGTGGTGCCGGATGATGGACCTTGCCTCGCGCAATCTTTGCGATACATCAGATAACGCCGAAGCGCTGAGCTCCGGCCGGTGGCTGTGCCATGAATCCTGCTGGACGGATTGTTCAAAGCGAAGCATTGCCGAAGGTGCCCCCGTGGACATTAAGTGTAACGGTGGCCTTCGAATGTACGCCGTACCGATCCTGGCGCATGGGAATGTCGTGGGAGCGATGAATTTCGGGTACGGCGATCCGCCGACAGACCCGGAACAGCTGCGAAAGCTGGCGAATACCTACCATCTTGATTATGGTGACCTGGTTCGTGAAGCTGATGCATATGACCCGCGTCCGCCGTTTATGATTGAGCTTGCCAAAAAAAGGTTGCATGCGACAGCTCGACTCATTGGCTCCATGATCGAGACAAAGAAGGCCGAAGAGGCGCTGCGGGAGAGCCGGCAACTATTAAAAAAAACCCAACAGATTGCAAAAACCGGGGGCTGGGTTTGGGATGAGGAGTTCAAGTCGATGACCTGGACGGATGAAACTTACCGCATTCATGGGATGAAGCCCGGTGAGCTTTCGTCGGGGTCACCTGAGCTTATCCAGCGCAGCATAGCGTGTTATGACGAGAAAGACCGATCGAAAATTGAGTCGGCGTTCAGGCGTTGCGTTGAAAAAGGGACACCTTATACCTACGAGTTTCCTATCACGACCATACAGGGACAGCGAAAATGGATTCAAACATCAGCAAAGGCCTTGTTGAAAGGCGGCATGGTTTCAAAGGTTTATGGTTATATTGTCGACATTACTGAGCGTAGAAAGGCGGAAGAAGAACTAAACCATTCTTATCGTTTGATGAAGTATATAATAGAGCATACTCGGAGCGCCGTCGCGGTAC
>JAABSF010000178.1 GCA_011390535.1 Deltaproteobacteria bacterium
GAACTGTTTGAAAAACTAAATAGTATCGGCGAAAACATTATGGCTCGTGAGCTTGAGGTGATTGCGCCGCCGAGGATCTACGAAAAATATCTGCAAAAGCAAAAGGGCAAGAATGGTGTTTTAACGGCTGAAGACCTCATGAGGACTTTGCCTGTCGGGTATGTCTCAGGGGCTATTGATCTGGTTTATAGATGTCCCGACACCGAACAGATTGTCATAGCGGATTATAAAACCGACCACATAGATGATCCCTCGGATATAAAAGCACGCGAGCTGGTTTATGCACCACAGATGGAGCTTTATGGAATGATTTTGCAGGAATCCTTGGCTCTCTCGGCCATGGTGCGCCTGGAGCTGTGGTTTGTTTACGCTTCGGTTGTTAGTGTTCTCTAGGGTCTGGGAGAAGAAGAATACGGAGGCCAAAAAGTTTAATCTATCCTCGAAAAATAGTCGCCGCAGCGCCGGGAGGGTTTTCAAATAGGGAGACTTGATATTGTTTGTCGGGTTCGATGATAGCCTCGAACACTTTGTAAAAACCTTCAGAGACAAAGAGCCCGCGCTGTCGGAGAAAAAGACCTATCTTTTTTTCTTGTTCAAGATTTTCTTCGTCGCCTACCATTGTTGGTGGAAGTTCGAGGGTTACCCGGTCGGCTTCGATGATCTCTCCGCCGATTTGGAAAGGAACCGTACGTTCCTCTTCTAAAACCCACATGGGAGGGCGTTTGTCACCGGCTACATCGAAGAGCACGCTGACTTCATAGCCGACGCACTCGCGGCCGCTGATGGGTGATGTGAGCAGCTCTCCTTGCGCTCTCACCGGACCTGCCAAGGTCCGTGAGGGGAGGGCGTTTTTTGCCGGTAAGGGCACCGGTAACCTCCAGCGACTTGGGAATCTGCGTCTTTTGGAAAAGTAGCTCATTGTCAAAAGATAATTGTTAATAAACCAACTCAAGATAAAAGTCACAATGAAAGCGGCGGCCCCGTAGACGATCATGTATTCAAGAGAAAGTCCCGCAGAATAAGACAGCCAAGCTACAACACCCCCTACCAAAATGCTCAGCAACGATGACCTCAGCCCGCTCTGTTTCTTAACCTTCGCCGGGACCAGTTGGCGTTCCCGGTTTTCCATCTCGCGAATCTGCTCGGCAATGCCTATGTTTCGTAGATCGGACCATTTTTGTAAACCGCAACCCGGGCAGGTGCTCTCGCTTTGATTTTTGTCACCTAAATATCCGCAGTTCATGCACAAATAAAAACAGGGAAATGACTCCCATTCTACCTCTTCTGTGGTTACCTTGTCGGGCTTTATCCCACGAAGGCCTCTGTTGTATGCATGTCTGGCCTCCCGCTGGTAGGAGAGATAGCGTTGCTGCCTGATGTGTGCTTGAATTATTCCGGAAGCGCCTATGCCCACTACTGCTAACATGGTTTAATGCTCCTGACCTTGTTTGTAGATATATATCTGCGATTTTCTAAATCTTGTTGGCAGATATATTATCTACAATTATCTATTCTACGGTTTTCGTGTCTGTAGTTTTTTATACACAGTTTTCTTGTCCACGGTCTTCTCATTCACCTGTTACATGAACCAAAACACGGCGACTATGATCCCGGCGGCGGTGCTCCCAGAGATATATCCCCTGCCATGTTCCCAACGCCAAGCGGCCCCCGGTTACAGGGATTGTTATGGAAACATTGGTCAAAACGGACCGGAGATGCGAGGGCATATCGTCCGGACCCTCCGATGTGTGAGTGTAATGTGGATCCCCTTCCGGCGCCAAACGGCTCAGAAAATCCTGTATGTCCCGCCGTGCTGATGGATCGGCGTTCTCTTGGATCACCAGACTGGCTGAGGTGTGTTGTACGAACACGACACATAGCCCGGTTTCCACTCTCGACTCACGGACAACTTTCTCTACTTTGCCGGTTATCTCAGTGGGTCCCTGAGAGCGAGTCGATACTGTAATGACGTTTTGTTTCTGTTTCATCGTATTTGTATTTCTATGTTTGTTAAAAGATCCCTATTACATGCTCAGGGATTTTGCGGGAACCGACGTAGACAGTCAACGATCAAACAAAATAAGGGCTGGACTGCGGAATAATCTGTAAGCTTCATGAAAAGGGTGCTTTCACCAAAGGAGCAGACTGGGTTCGGCATGACCTTCAGCTTGCGGGGAGTAAAAATTCGGAACTTCGGGACTTGATGTAGGTTTCGAGTATCTGAGCTTTCAAGGGGTGAGATTCATTTCATCTTTCGATTGTTCTGATTTGTTTAATAATTATTTCTTTGTTTTTCTCTTGCGAATGGGAATAAGACAGCATCCAAAGATCATGAGAGGGATAAAAGGACCACCCGAGCCTCCAGGGATGGAATAATTGGTTGAGCACCCACCAGAGCCCCCACCTCCATTATCCTCCTCAGGCTCCGGATCATTTTGAATGCTCAGGTTGTCACGTTGTATTGCCACGTAGCTGGAGTCGAAACACCGGTTGTGGTGACGAATGCCACAGTTTGTACACTGTGCTTCATATACCTCCGGGCATCCCCAAGCGTCTCCTGATGCATAAATTACTACATGTCCGGATGAACCGTCATTGGACACCAGGGCGTCGCCTCGTTTTGTGTTGGAGCGATTAATGTGTGTCCAGTCGGTGGATTCATATCGCATGTGCCATGTCCCGTAGGGATGATACGAGCAGTTGTAATCGGTGGCCACTGCCATGGGAATGTTCCAGACTCTTGCTACATACCCTGAGCAATCGGCTCCTCCCCAGCTGCGATCCCAGGAGCGCCAGCAGGAGTGGCCCCACCAGTATGAGCTCCCTACTCCGGTGGCGGCCCGTGAGATTATCTCGTCTCTGCTCATGCTTATGATGGCGTGGGCGTCAAAGCTGATCAGCGAAAAAGAGACACACACAAACAAGAACATATATAAAGATTTGGATTTTTTCATTATATCCTCCATTCCAGCTCAACAAAAGTTACCTCTTCGGCGGATGTCCGCATTTCAACGACCCTCCCGTTTCTACTCACAGCCACAAACCTCTTAGACCCTGTATACCGGATTGGTCTCAGCGGCAGATGCCCAATCAGCTCACCTTCAGGAGAAATGATGGCCAGCTCGGCCCTGTCTTCAACGTAGAAACCAACATAGATGTTACCCTCTGTGTCGGTGTCCAACGAAAAGAGGGACAGGAGGCGACCCTTTGGTCGAAGTAAGATGGAGCGGATTTGTCGGCCTGCCGGGTTGGATGCATTCAGCAGAACCTCGCCGCCTGAATGCGCGTTGGCTTTCGTTGCCGCCCAGAAGACTCTTGGGTCTCCAGCATCGGGGCGACCCTTGGCAAACGGTTCCCATTTGTTTCGCTCTTCCTGGTTTTCTGAGCTGATGGTGTAGACCCATTCGTGGCGCGACTCTACAAATGTGGTTTCTCCAACACCGAATACCTCTGTGGGCTGTGGGACATTAACATCCAGGTTTTCAATTTCTTGACCATTTTCATCAAAACGGACCACGCGATAGGCTACCTCCAGGCTGTCATAAAGAAGGACCCGGATGTGGTCTTCGGAGTCTACTGAGACATGCTCGGGTAAAACCTCTCCGATGTTGAGAATTTTCTGCACATGGCCTTCCTCATCGAATTTCTTTATTTGTCCGTTTATGGAGTCGGCCACCACAATGTTTCCGTGGTCATCAAGGGCAATGCTCATAGGTCCCGGCCTGCCTCCTACATCCTCTTTTCCAAGCTCTCCCCCTTCTTTTCCCCAAGGGACGGAAAACAGTAACTTCTCTTTAAAGCTCCAGGGTTCTCCATGTATGACGATCAGATCTTGGTGAGTTTCAGATATTTCTCCCGATTCAGCGGCAGAAAATGAGTCATGGGTTTGATTGTCAGGGGAATTGACACAACCAAGTGTCAAACTCCATGAAAGGCAGAGTGGAAAGAGAAATAGAATAGAGAGTTTTCGCATGTGGCCTCCTTTGCAGGGGTAGAACCTGTCCTTTAGTTTTGTTCTCGGCTTGTCAAAATTGCAAAGCCCGTGCCGTCTCTACTTCTAGGGTGTGGTTCAGTATTTTCAGGGGTTTAGCGCGAAAGAAGACGAAGAAACGAGACAGTTTGTCACACCATTGGGGTCACGAGACCCGGGGTTTGTTGTGGACCTTCAGGGTGTTGGGGGGTCCAGACCAGGGTTTTGATTATTGTCTCAGGTCAAAGAAGAGCTGAATCAAGCGGTGGGGTCAACTACGCGGCCTACGAAAACCACCGCGCCGGTCTCTATATCTCGGATGAAAAAGATGAACGGACGATTAATGGTCACCTCGATCTGTTCATCCGGCTCCGATGTGATGCCGACTATAACGGCAGTTGCTGCGGCAGCTTCGGTGCCGGCCTCGTCAACGGCCACGAAAGCTTTGTGGATTACATCTTGAATGAAGAGTTCAAATGAGCCGTCGATCCCTGAGAAGTTAGCATCGCCCGGTTTAAATGCAGCCTCCATGCCCATTGCCTTCAACATTTTCTTTACGCTGAACGAATCTGTGAATGAGAACTTGGGCATTTTCAATACGACTTCAGTGTAGCCGATGCTGCTCACAAGGTTTTCTACAAAAGCACCGTTTACGCCGGCCTCGACCTCGGAGAATTTCCCGGCGTCGGGAACCAAGATGACCATCGAGAGCTCGTCGCCGTCGTAGGGAAGCTCCACGGCCTGGTAATTCTCACCCTCGGCGTATCCGTAGTTTGTGGTTTGTTGCATCATGGGTACAGTCACCGGACCCTCAGGGGTTGTGAACTCGCCGTCTTGAGTCATGTCTTCATCAAAGGACTCTTTCCAAGACGCGTTGAAATATACCGCGTTGGTGAGCACAAGCCTGGTACCGTTTGTGATGGCACCTTGGGGTATCAGATCTTTGATCCGATCTTCAGTCTGCTCCGCCACCCAGTCGTTTATTAAAACCCGCCCTGCTTCGGGATCGGACATGAAGTCCAGCAGGGTCATCCCTGCACCATAGTTGAGCGCTAAGACATCCAGGAAGGTATCCAGAAAAGAGTAACCAGTCTGACCCCAGAGCGCGTTTACCACTCGAAGCCTGAAGGCGTCGCCGTCTGCTCCTTCTGCGTCTTCACCACGGCTCTCCAGCTCTTGGTCCAGAGCGTTGAATGCTTCGTGAATACCGGGTTCGGGGAGCTTGAATTTCAACACATCGGCCATCTCCGTCTCTGTGTCGCCTTCGGCGCCTGCATAGGTCATGGCCAAGGCAACGGAGATGGAGAGGGGAGAATAAAACAAGTTACCCTCTTCATTTCGCAGCTGGGAGTAGAGATCAAAGGCGAACTCCGTGTTTCCTTGACTCAAAAGTTCCATGTCTTCTTCAGGAACTTGGGGCTCCATGATTCGCTGTTTCTCGGACTTTATAGTCTCGCCCGGTTTGATTTCTTGTTCTTCACCACTGCCGCCGTCGCAACCGGCGGCCCATGTCAAAGCCAACAAGAGCGACGTTATGAGAGCGAAGTTCCGTTTCAAATGTTTGAATGTTCGATAAATCATTTTTAACCTCCAAAAATAAACATCAGTTGCTTCGGAAATGAATATATTGCATCAATTGTGCCATCATTAAGTAAAGTGCTCACGATCTCAGAAATAATGATTTGATCTGAGAATTTATCATAGATGCGAAAAGGGTTCGAAAGCTGTTTTTGGAGTTTATTTTGCTGATATTATTAGTTGATTCTGTTTTGTGATTGGTTTCTTTATTGTTTTACCTCAGCTCTGCGTATTCCTGCGTTTCCCATGGAGAAGGTTGCTGAGAGGGTGGTGATTCTGTAGGGATGATTTCAGATATTTCAGATATCTGAAACTCATCCCGAGAGTCTCGTCGGATTTATGACACTGAGAGTTTGAAATACAGCGGGAATGCGTGTTCATCTCATCTTGGGGATTGCGTGTTCATCTCACCTTCGGGATGAACAGGTGTTGTAATCCACATAAAAGATTGGTCTGTTGCTTTATCTTTTTTTTCGAATCCGAATCTGAGGTATGGGGCGTCCTATCTACAGATCCATGGAACCCAAATAATAAAAACCGATAAATAAGATTCAGAGAGGTGATGTTTAAATGAAGGAATTAAAAAGAAAACGGAAGAGCTTTTTTATGTGGGTCTTTGTGGGGGCCTTTTGTCT
>JAABSF010000179.1 GCA_011390535.1 Deltaproteobacteria bacterium
CTATGAGTGGGGAACCGGGGAATATCGTTTCCTATATCATACCTACGATTGTCTCATTGAAATATGGAGAGGAGAAACCCTCATAGACGATGTAGATTACGACAGTGGATGGCCGTTTAGTGAAGGAAGGTCAATGAATTTGTGTACGGATTATCGAGACCATTCGGACAATGACTCTTCGGGATACTGGCGTCTTACGCCACAGGAAGGTCAGTATAGTTACAGCTTCGATTCATACACGAATTACGCAACACCGGGAGAGATAAACCCTTCCACCTGCGATTGAAAAAAATGGGGTTAACCAAAATATGAGTTTCATAGAGACAATAAATGAAGGAAATGCCACAGGGCGACTGGAAAAGGTCTACAAAAAAATCGCTGGAGCAAGAGGTGGTGTGGCTAATGTCATGAAAATCCACTCCCTAAACCCTAGAGCCATGGAAGATCATTTCGAGCTTTATAAGACTATTATGTTTCGAAAAAGTGAACTGTCACGAACCCAGAGAGAGATGATCGGAGTGTTGGTATCGGCGATTAACGGATGTGAATACTGCGTTGAGCATCACTCCGTGCCGCTCAGAACTATGAACGTGGAAAATGATATCATAGCAAATCTCAGCCGGGGTGAAATCCCCAATGCGCTTGACGAAAAAACCCGATCAGCGCTCCTCTTTTCAAAAACTCTCACCAAAAAACCCAAGAAGGACAAAGAAGCAATCCAAGCTCTTAAGAAAGTGGGCTGGACCGACTCCGCAGTACTAGACGCTACCATGGTGTGCGCCTACTTCAACTTCGTAAACCGGATAGTTTTAGCCCTCGGCGCATCTATAGAAGAACACTTTGAAGACACTTGCAAAAACGCCATAGATTAGACATTCCGTTTGACGCAGAACACTTAACAGAATAATGAGAAAAAATACCGGATCCTGTTCGAACAGAATATGCGATAAATAAACATAACGAATAAGTGAACATGGATGAAATATTGAATAATGACAAAATAAACACCTCTGAAGAACACTCTCCACACCCTTTTTTTATTGTGGGGAGCGGCCGCTCAGGGACTACCCTGCTCCAATCGCTCTTGAACAAACACAGTTTGGTCTCTATCCCACCGGAGACACAGTTTTTCACCAAGGGAAGGCGGGCTGTCGGTGATGCATTACAAAAGAACCGAGTCACGAATAGGGATCTGTTTCTGAACAGACTGAGAGCTGTTCGGTATATGAAGAACCTTGAGCCTTTTTTCCAGCAGACAAGGCTGGTACAAAATGGTGACGTGCAATTGAACGATTTTTTAAGGGATGTGTTTTTCGCCTATTCGGTGAGCAAAGGAAAGACGATATGGGGAGAAAAGACACCACACCACTTATGGTATTGGCGAAGGATCCACCAGCTTTTTCCTGAAGCTTGTTTTCTTGTAATGGTGAGAGATGGTCGTGACGTAGCGCTTTCGCTGAGCGAGACCCCTTGGGCGCCGGATAATATCTACACTAACGCGTACAGGTGGAAACATGAATGCCGAATAAGAGAAAAGTTGTGCGATTCACTCGGGAAAGATTTAGCGCTTACTATTCATTACGAAGATTTGGTAACTGAGCCAGAGAAAACACTGCGGAAAGTCACAGCCTTTCTGGGGCTCAATTTCGAAGAATCGATGATGAAAGACCACCCCGGCAACAATGAGGTGATACACGATCACGAGTGGGCGTGGAAACACCGCAACGTCTCAAAGATAACAGCCTCAAGAATAGGAAGATCCAGAGAGACATTACCGGATGAACTATTTCGCCGTCTTACCACAATGCTCCAAAACGAGCTTAAAGATGCAGGGTATGATTTCTCTGACTGTAGCATCCGAGGTTTGTGGGGAGAATTATATCGTATCCTTCTTTCTATCTACTCAGGCTTTTTGTTCTATGGAAGCTATGGGGTGAGGTTTTGTCACCATCGGTTAAATGCTAAAATATTAGGGTCAACATCAAAAGCATGAAACTGTATTCAAAACTGTATTCGAGTTTAAATACAACAGAGAAACAGCAAATAACATGATTCGATTTCCCAGAATGAAACAGGCCATGATGGCCATCATGGGGTCCGGTTTTTTCTCGCTCCCCCCGCTGCAGACGGTAAGAAACATTTCATACCGGCTTGCGTTTAATCTGCCATCCATAAAAGTAAGAGATCGGGTTTGGTTTGACGGAGTTCACGAACCAAGCGCTTCGATCACCATGGGAAATAAAGTATACGTGCAAGAGGGGGTTCATCTTGACTGCTCCGGGGGCCTCACTGTAGGAGATATGGTCACGTTCTCATCGGGCGTCAGGGTCTTTACGCATAACCATAATGTAGAAGATGCACTCCGTCCATGGCGACTGCAAGGACATTCCAAAACACCGCTGGTAATAGAATCCGATGTGTGGATAGGTGCAGGATCAATCATATTGCCTAATGTAAGAAAAATTGGAAAAGGTGCCATCATTGGTGCAGGCTCCGTTGTGACAAAAGAAGTAACCCCCTATTCCATTGTAGCAGGAAATCCGGCAAAGATAATCGGTCACAGAAAATAGCTTAGGAAAACTATACCTGAGCAGACAAATCATCAGCTTTTGTGCGTTCTCTGCTGGTTAAAAGAGAAAAACCGCCCATGGGCAACGCCATCACAATCACCGTTATATACACCAGCACACGCAAAACAGCAGAGATCATAATCCCTTCAGCCATCCCAATACCCAACGCATGACTCAATACACCATAAGCCAGCTCCCTAATGCCCAGGTTTCCTGGTGTAATGCTGAAATTGGAGCTCAACTTGTGGAGCGCATAAAACAAGGCCAGCGCGGAAAGAGAAAGAGAGTAGCCGAAGGCGATAAAACAAATGTAGTGCAAAGTTGCATGCTGACCAAAAGCAAATATCCCAAGGACAACTACAACGAAAACATATTTCAAATCCCGCAGGTTTTTTACCGTAGTTTGAAAAACCTCACGCAGTTTGCGCCTTATCCATTCCAGTTTTTGTGTTCTGGGACGAAAAACATGAAAAAAACCAATAAATACAAAGGGCAAGATCATTATGCCCGTCATCATGATGCTCAAGAAAAACCAGGCAGGCCAACTCCATATCCTAAGATAAGGGGTTGTGGATACAACAACCACCAGAGCAAGAAAAAAATTCAGACATATCTCCATCCAAATAAAAGAAATATATGAGGTCAAATAATCCGTATAGGATACTTTGTAATCTCTTTTTAAAACAACTCCTCTGTAAAGATTACCAGCCTGTGGAATAAACCGATTCAAAAACAATCCAAGCACAAAGACGCGGAACCAACCCAAGTATGGTACTTTTTCGGCTGTACACTTGTTGATTACTACGAGATATCTGTATGCTTGAAAGGCAAAATAAACAGCCGTGAGAACAAAAATCGAAACTACAACTATTGGGTTAATTGAAAGTGCCCTCAAAAGACTAGTTCGCTCTTTCCAAAAAAAATAGCCGGCTAAACCGCAGCCGGCGAGCGCAAGAATCCAACGCATCCATCGAAGAGCTTGGTACTTCTTTAGCCGATTAAATTTCTGTTCGCGTATTGAACTCACAGAATATCTCAATTTCATGCCGAAACATTGATCAGGTTGTCAAGGCTCTATACTGAATAAGGTCTCGTCAAAGCTATTTTGTAGAGCATATCCGTTACATCTATATTCTGTTCTACAAGTCGTCTTCCTTTGTTTCTCCATTCTTCTCGTGAACCGTCGGAAAACATCTCCATCGCTCTATTTAATGCCGCGTCAAAGTCCAAAGGGCTGTGGTTTGAAACCAATCCGTACTCCTGCTCCTGTTCTTTTAAATAACCAAGAGGTAAGGGGTTGATGTAAACACCAGGAATCCCAAGGACAGCTGCCTCAGAAGTCATCGTGCCACTCTCGCCAAATACAAGCCGCGCAAAGGCCATAAGATGATGTATCTTTGCAACACTTAACCTGAGTCTTTGATGCTCCAACTCCTCAGGGAGCACACCCTCGGCGGAGATCAAAACCCGACCGATCTTAGAAAGAGCCTTTACAGATTGAATCTTTTGTGCTCGAGACAATCCTTTTAACCCTATGTCATGACCGGCACCCCAACCTACAAAACGAACAATGGCGAAAGGTTCATCTTTCTTCAGCCCGGCTTCTTTTAAGACATTTTCGTCGGGAACAAAATAGTCAGGATGCAGATATGCCAGCTCATGATAGCCTGCATATCTCTCATGCCTCCACGGAATATTTTTCATGTATGCGCATGGCACAAAGACACAGGTCGCAAAAGGATAGGCCAACAAATTGGACATGGTTGCGTGCTCAGTATCGTAGAAGACATATGTCGGCGTGCGGGTGAGACGACCAACCAAAGAGACAAAAGTCCCTGCAATAGCCATCATGGCATCTGGTTTATACTCACTCACTATTTTTAGTAACCGAGCCTGACGATACAAAAGCTCGGCCCCCAATTTCACTAATCCGGATCTTGCCGTTCCAAAAGTCTTTACTGGAAAATCATAAAGACAAGACAACTCTATCAAAATATCCTTATCACGCCCTGTTACCAGAACCTCGTGACCATCGTTTCTCAACCTCTCTGTAACATTGCGAAAAAAATGCAGATGCGCCGGGTGCTGTAAATCAATCAAAAACCTCATCCGATTGGCTCTCTTTCTAACAATGAAATTATTATGTCCGCCCTTATAAAGAGTTCAGTCATTCATTTTAAGACGCCCAAATTAAAAAAAAACAGCAGTATTCTAGGATTGCCCAAACTCCATACTTATGATTTCCTTTCTTAAAAACTGCTCTGTGACATATCTTCAATTAGAAATCTTTTCATGCTCAAACAAATCACGTCGGCAGAAAATAAAAGCAAACCATTAAAAATTGAAAACAAAGGAATATCAAGTAAAGCAGGAACTACAAGACCCAAAAAGCTACAGTTTGTCGAAAAACAATAAATGCATATACAAAGCAGAGAAATGAAACAAATAAAAACCACTACATTCACTTTAATGTGTTTGGCGCTTGTGCCGGGTTGGGGTTGCTAACACGCAGAAGAGTCGGACGAAATAACAACAGGAACTTCAGCTCGCCCCTTGGGGTCCAGCGGAGCTTTGCCTTCGAAACGTACTGTCGATTTCAAGGTTACGATCCCCTGGGGAGAGGGCACTGATGAGATGCGTCTCCACGTCCCCTCCACAACTCTAATAAAAGATATTTTTTTGATGTACGGTTTTTCTTTTTTCTACAGAGCCCTAGTTTTCTTCCACGGCTCTCTTTTCGTTTTCCATTTTGAGCCGTGATTCTACGATATCTTTCAATTCATGGAACCTGAGTGGTTTTCTGAGAATGTGACTGGCACCCGCTCTGATTATGCGCTTTACGTTTTCAGGGTTATCATGCCCCGTGATTGCGATAACCTCTACGTCTCGAGTGTCGGGATCATGCATGATCAGCTTGCAAACCTCGAAGCCGTCCAACCCGGGCATAACCAAATCCAAAAAAACAATGTTGGGCCTAAATGTCGAGAGCAATCGCCCCGCCTGAAAACCATTTACAGCTGAGGCAAATTCGATCTCTCCGTCCAGCGCTTCCAGGCTTCGAAAGAAAAACTCAGCAACTTGGGGTTCATCATCTACCACCAGAACCCGAAATTTTTCATCGGGCAACCTGCCTGCCAAGGGAATCTCATGCTCAAGCATGAACATTTCCAAATCCTTAAGGAAAATCCGTCGATGACCACCGGGCGTCTTGTAGCCTTTGATCAAACCTTTATCGAACCAGTAGACGATGGTGCTCAAAGCCACCTTGCAAATCCGGGCGGCGTCTTTAGTTGAGAGCACCTTTCCGCGAGGCTGCTCGCCGTTGTTTCTGGCGTCGGATTTGTCCTTTGCCTCATTAGCTACCTTATATTGTTCATCCCCATTGGGTTTAGTCACTCTACTTCTCTCTCTCTATTTCCGGCACATTTTTCGACATAACAGATTTTTCAGATTCAGTAATTCTAGATTTATTATAATATCAATACCCATTGTAAAGTCAACCAACATGCTCAAATCATGGGATATACCCAATCATGACACTCCTATAAAGGTTGTTTTTTTTGTTTCAATACCTGTTCCTAAAATGGCATCTCGTCC
>JAABSF010000180.1 GCA_011390535.1 Deltaproteobacteria bacterium
AAAAATCCGTGCACCTTTTTCGTCATCCCACGCAGAAATGAGGTCGAACTGCGCGCCTTTATGCCGTTGCCCAAGACCCACGTTGGCGGTGAAAACTATTCCCGCTTTTACGATCCCGATTTCACACGCCCCTTTCGAGTAAAATACGAGCAATAGCGTTTTTTCGCTCTGGATCAACCACCCTTGACCATCTACTGAACGACATTAGAATTGCACTCTGGAGGAACAAATCAGTCATTACATCAGTTACTGTGAAGAGATGGTTTAAAACAAAAAGAGACGAAGGAGGAAAAAATGAAGAAATTCAACTTTCTAACTATTTTGGCGGTTACTTTAGTGTCATGCCTGATGGCGACGGGCTGTAAAGAAAAGGAAAAGGAAAAAGAAGAAGAGAAGAAGTTTGTTCCTGATGAGTTGTCGGAATATGAAGACAAGGATATCGGTTTTTCCATAATGAAGCCCAAAAATGTAGAAGCGGTCAAAGAGGGCGAGCATACTGTAAAATTTCAGGCCCCTGGGTTCCCAACGATTGTGATAAATTTTGAGGAGACGAAGCAAAAAGCCGAAGGAACAGGTGGTGGAGTTTCAGGCGATGATTTTAAATGGACAGTGTCAAAGCCTCTCAGAAAGCTCTCCTGCGAAGTTGAGGGCACCGGCGAGTTCGCTGAGATTATCGAGAAAATATGCAAGTCTTTGAAACACACCAAAGAAGCCCCCAAAAAACCAGATGTCATCCTTAGTAATTTTGAAGCAAAAGGAGACATCAAAGATTTGGATAAGCTGACCAAAGAGTACGAAGCGTTGAGGCCGAAAATCAAAGTGTGCTGGGAAAAAGCGGTTGCAAAAGACCCGAAATTTCCCTCAGGTGACGTAAACATGAATCTTAAATACGAGCAAGACGGCACATTAAAGAGTTCGGTGTTTACCAACACCTTCAACTACAAAAACGCCAAAGAGTTCATGGATTGTATCAAAGGCCTCTTCAAAGAAATCAAGCCCGAGATGGAAAAAGGTGATGCCGAGATCAAATGGCAAATGAAATTCAAGCTCTTTGAGTAATCAGTTATTATATTTTCTGCCTCGGTGACCGGACATCTAAGCTTGGTAACCGGACCTCTATCTCGGCGACCGGCCGACTTCACTCGTTTTACCTGTAACAACCCCTGATCGCCGTCTACCCCAGCACTTGAGCACTCTCTGGGTGGCAAACTCATTCTTTGGAAGACTCGTCTTGGTTTGAGAGTAAGATCAAGACTTAGAATAAGATCAAGGTTAGGAAAAAGAATGAGCTTGTTGTTGAGCATGGTGTTGAGCATGGTGTTGAGCTTATTTTTGAATTTTGTTTTTAGATAGTATTGAAGGAATCTTCCTTGGGAGGTATGGTGTTGAGAGTTAAAAACGATTTAAAACAGAAGGATGGGACTGAATAAAGGGAGAGTGAAATGCAAAAGGAAATGTCCTCTAGATTAGGAGAGAAGCGATACTTTTTGACCGAGAATGGATCGGCGGTATTTTTTGTAACATTAGTATTGTCATTGGTCTTGTCCGTGGTCGGGGCGCCGGGTTGTTCTGATGATGCGGCGGATGATGTCGGTGACGCGCACATGGATGCTGGAGTGTGGGATGGGGATGTGATGGACGGTGGGTTTGTTGATGGAAGGGTGGACGGCTCCGGGGAGCATGATGCAGATGGATCGGATGGATCGGTTGAACCGCCGGATTGCGGTGAGATTGTAACGTTTGAGAGTGGTTTGGAGCCTTCGAGTTTTATTCATGTAGCTGAAGACGGGAGTGACGGCGATGGGGATGGTAGTCTGGATGCGCCTTTTGCTACAATAAGACATGCTGCGGATCGGGTTGAGGCGGGTGGCGCGGTGAGGGTGCATGCCGGCACCTATGAAGGGGGAATTTATTTGTCGGGACTTGTAGGTGGGGAGGGGATGCCCATTTGGATTGGAGGCGCACCTGGGGAAGAGAGGCCGGTGATTGATGCGTCCGGGAATGGGTCAGGGATTTACATGACGGAGCCGAGATATGTCGTACTGCATGACATGGAAATAACAGGTGCGTCCGGGAATGGTGTCAACTGTGATGACGGTGGGAATTATGGAAACGATGAGGCGGCGCGTTACGTTGTTTTTCGCAGCCTTTTTATTCACAACATCGGCTCTGATGGAAATCAGGATTGTCTCAAGCTCTCCGGGTTGAATGATTTTTATGTGCTGGACAGTGAGTTTACCGTTTGTGGAGGAGGTGGGTCGGGGAGCGCAGTGGATTGCGTGGGGTGTCATAGGGGGTTGATTGCCCGGAATAATATGTATGAGCTGAGCGGGAACGCAGTGCAGACAAAAGGAGGCAGCGAAGACATCGAGATCAGATGGAACAAGTTCACCAACGCAGGTAACCGGGCCTTGAATATGGGCGGTAGTACCGGGTTTCAGTTCTTCCGGCCTCCGCTTTCAACCACCTCGCCCAATTTTGAAGCGAGGGATATCCGAGCCGTGGCGAATGTCTTCGAGGGCTCTTATGCGGCCATCGCCTTTGTCGGCTGCGTGGACTGTGTGGCCGCGAATAACACTATCATCGAGCCGGAAAACTGGATATTTCGAATATTGCAGGAGACGGTTACAGATGGTGATTATGAGTTTCTGCCATGCAGCAACGGGTATATCGTGAACAATCTCGTTGTGTTCAGGCGAGGTGATATTTCCGTCCATTTGAATGTAGGTCCCAATACCGACGCAGAGTCTTTCATTTTTGAAACCAATCTGTGGTATGCCTCCGATGACCCTCTAGGGGGTTCTCAGCCCAACTTGCCGTCTACTGAGAATGGAGGTGTAGTGGGAGAAGATCCGGACTTTGTGAACGGATATGAGATCGATTCAACCAGCCCGGCTGCTGGAGCGGGGACACCTGTTTCTTCCCTTGTGGCCGGGGATGTGGAGGGAGAGTGCTATCAAGAACCTCCCTCCATCGGGGCTTACTCGGTGAAGGACTGAAAAATGAGCGACAAAAAATTTAGATCGAAAATCCGAAATTTCTCTCTTGTCGCGTTACTCGCGGTGGGAGCGGTTTTGTCCTTGGCTACATCCAAAACCCTTTCCGGGAAACAACTCGTTGACCCACGAGTGCAAAACACCACTCCATTGGAGCTACCCAAGCCTGAAAAAGACACTGATAAAACAAAAAGGGTTCATAGTGTATGGGTTAAAGAGAATGTAAACAATCAGGGATGCTTTGCCGATCAGCGCGCAGATATAGGGATGCTGATTTCTGTTCGGAATCCTTCCAGTGTATCCGTCGTCCTCTATGAAGAGAAAAGCAGAATAATTGTAGATGGAGAAGAATATCCAATCACCAAGATGCATTTCCGCTATACTTCATCTGAAGGTCGCCAATTCGAACTCGCTCTTCCGCCTGATACGGAAGGTTCGCTTTTCGTGTCCGCCCAATCCATTTTTAGTAAAGAAAAGATGAAGAAAATCGATGAGATCCGGATTGCGATACATACCTCTGGAGGCTCGATTATGTATTCTTTTGATGGAGTTAGAGATCTACCGATGGAGCGCAGCCGATGAGGATTATAGAGAATCGTAATTTCAGAAGCCCTTTTGATTTTTGTGAAACAAGATATGACAGAATAAGATTCATTTTTTGTATTAGTTCCGATTTTAAAAAAGGTCGGATGCAGTAAGCCAATCGTTCAATCCTGTCATGATCATTTCAACGGCAAAGGTGCCCACGATCATGGCGGCGATCTTTCCGGTGATCTCAACGTAGCGCTCGATCACTCTTTCATTCCTTGGTTTTACGTAGTCGTGAACTCGCTTTAAAACCATTATGGTGGCTAGACACAACGCCACAGACATTACAATTGCGAGTGCGGCCCAGTATGGTGGGAGGCGTCCCCCTGCCAGCATGGCAGCGCTGACCGTTCCAGGCCCGATCATCATGGGCATTGCGATGGCACCGGCGACATATTTTGCTTCGCCTCTCAATCCCTCGATGGCAGAGTCTCCTTGAAAAACGAACCGGATACCGATGAGCAGGAATATTACACCGCCGAAAATTTGGAAAGATGCAAACCTTGCGTGAAGTATCTTGGAAAAAATTGCATCCCCCAGAACTCCGAAAAGTACAAAGACGGCGGTGCTGATCAAGCCTGCCCGAATAAGCACCGCAGTGAACTCTTTTGTAGAAAGTTTTTCAATTATGCTTTGCAGATATACCACCATCAAAAATGGGTTCAGCAAAACGAATAACAATATTGCCGCGTGGAAAAAATTCTTCAAAAGCAAGATCCATTACCCCGCACTGATTTACTTAGGTTTTTATTCCAAATTATTTTCATGCAAGCTCTGATTTTTCTGCAAAACCTTTTAAGAAACTCTAACCACCAAAGCCGGGAGGTCTGAGGTCTGAAGTAAAAAATCATATCTGATAATCTAAACCTACCATCCGGACAAACATTTTGTTGCATTTTTGTTGCATTTTTGTCGAATATTCGTTCCATTTTTGTTCCATTTTTGTTCCATTTTTGTCGAGTATTTGTTCCATTTTTGTTCCATTTTTGTCGAATATTTGTTGCATTTTTTGGGTTTAGAGAGTTTCTTCGCGTTTTGTCTGATTCCTTGGTTTAGTGTGGACCATATTGCGGACCACAAGTCTTCCCTGGACAAGGGATAGATACAAGGTAGATAATAAAAAAGGAAATAAGTGGAAAAGTTTATATTTGGAGTGAGGCTTCTGTACGGAAAAAAAGAAACATATATGAGCAAAGAACAGCTTGAACCATTTCATCTGCGGTGCCTCGATCTTGTGGGGAGTGTGAGAGTGCGTTGGTTTTCTTTATTATGCGTTGCTTCTTTTTGGGTGGCCCTGCTGATGCTGACCGGCTGTCCGAACAAATCCAGGGTGGAGACCAGGGGAGGCGTGGGGGGGCAGTCTGAAAAAAAAGGCGCATCTTCCGGAAGTTCTAATGAGCCTCAAAGAACAGGAATAATCACCGATGGGGAAGAGCAGAGATATGCGATCCCTCACCCCGCCCAAAAATACAACGATGCTGAACGATCCGGTGGCTTGTTGGAACAAGGAGAAGTTGTTCAGCGAGTCTATAATATGGTGAAACGTGAGTCGCGGGCGCAGAGGAAGTCGGTGCCGGGTATTGATAAGCGATTGGCGAGAATGGCGGCTGATTTTGCGCGGTTGCCGAAGGTCGCCCATACAGCTGATCGTGTGTTGGCTTTTTTGAATTCCAGCAGAGGGCTGTTGGAGCCTGTTCCGTTGATTCTCGTCATCTCGGCGAGTGACGGGACAGGAAAAGTGAGCATAGAGTTATTGGGAAAGAGGCTCTCTTCTGTGTTGGGGCCACGAACCTTTACCGGTATGGGAGCTGCGTTTTTGGAAGTAAAGAGAGGGGTTCATCGGTTGGTGTTAGCTCTACAAGAGTCTTTTATAGACACCGAACCCATACCCCGAAAGATGGATTGCGGAGAGAGCTTTGGGTTTACAGCGTGGGTTAAAGGGATGTTCAAAAATCCTTCCCTGGTGGTTACCCTGCCCGACGGGAACACCCACCATGAGGTTTTAAGCTTTGGGCAGAGGGGCAGCCTTGCCGTAAAACTAGACTTGGACAAAGGGCCGGGTAGATATCAGGTGGAGATCTTGGCTGATGGTAGGGCGGGGCCTACTGTTTTGGCTAATTTTCCCGTCTATTGTGGGGTTGACCCTCCTACAAGCGTTAAGTTCGCTAAACCTAAACAGCCTAAAGAGTCAACGGTCTCAGAAAATACCGACGTTAAAAAGTTAGAGAATTGGCTTATAAAAAAGACCAACGAAGAGAGGCGTAAAGTCGGGATAAAGCCACTGAAGAGGGTGGAAGTGCTGGTGAAGCTGGCAAGAATGCACAGCTCAGAGATGTGCAATACCGGGAGGTTTGGGCACATATCTCCTGTCACCGGCAGCGCCACCGACCGCCTTCGGGAAGCCGGCTACAAACCTCGAATCGTCGGTGAGAATGTGGCTCAAGCCGGAAACAAGGAAGCCGCTCATAGTGCTCTTATGGGTAGTCCAAGTCACAGAGCAAATATTCTTAGCCCAAAATTGACTCACATAGGAATCGGAGTTGTAATTTGTAGAGTCGGCGATGGTTC
>JAABSF010000181.1 GCA_011390535.1 Deltaproteobacteria bacterium
TGCTACGAGCCCTTCTCTCACCGGCCATTTGGTTTTGGCGGCAGCGTGAGCTATCGGGGCTGATCCCTGCCCTGCTTCATTGGAAAAAAGGCCTCTCCTGATTCCCCATATCATCGTCCAGAAAAACCCGCCGCCTACGGCGCGCCCTGTGAAAGCATCAGTGAATATAAGTCTGAAAGCGGCTGGGATAAGTTGAACATGAGAAAAAATTACTCCAAGGGCGCAGAGAATGTAAAAACCAGCCATAAAAGGAACGAGCTTTGATGCCACCGCGCCGATACGTTTTATTCCACCCACGATGACCAAAAAAACAAGGCTTGCGATGAGGATCCCTGAGACCATCTTAGGGACGTTGTAAGAGGCGTGCAATGCATCGGCCATAGAGTTTGATTGTGCCATGTTGCCGGTGCCGAATGAACAGATGACTCCTGCAGTAGCGAAAACCATGGCCGCGACATAAGCAGGTTTTCCAAAGCGTGGGCCTAGGGCTTTCTTAATGTAGTACATGGGGCCCCCTGATACGGAGCCGTCTTCATGTACGTCCCGGTATTTCATGGCCAAAGTACATTCGCCGTATTTAAGACCCATCCCCAGGACCCCGGTGATCCACATCCAAAATATCGCTCCCGGGCCTCCAAAATGGATAGCCAAAGCAACCCCTGCGATGTTTCCAATGCCTACGGTAGCGGACAAAGCGGCACAGAGAGCTTGAAAATGGCTTATGTCGCCTTCATCTTCCGGGTTGTCATACAGACCTGCCGTGATAGCCGCAGCATGACCAAGTCGTCTGATTTGTATAAATTTCAGTGTTATGGTGAGCAAGATCCCGGTGGGCAGGAGCAGGAGTAAAAGCGCCCAAGGTCCTATGTTATTATTATAGAATTCGATGGCGTTTGTAACTATTTCCATCTTCCCCTCCGCAAAGGTCGCATACCCTCAGAACGGACTACAACCTAAGGCTGTATGCCTGGTCAAAAGGGAGAAAAAACTATTTTCGATAATTTTGATCCCGAGGCACTGCGACCCCTGTAGCGGAAATCATGGATTTCAGTTCATCTACATCGTTACTGCGGCCCAAACTCTCCTCCAAGGTAATCTGCCTTCTCTGAAAAAGCTGCAATAAGGATTGGTTCAATGTCTGCATGCCGTGTTTAGATTGTCCTATCTGCATCTGTGAATATATTTGATGGATTTTCTCTTCTCTTATGAGATTTCTTATGGCGGGGTTGGGGATCATAACTTCTACACCAAGACAACGCCCTGTCGATCCGGCTCTTGGGATAAGTTGTTGGCAAAGAATGCCTTCCAGCACAAAAGAGAGTTGTGTGCGTACTTGGGTCTGTTGATGAGGAGGAAACACGTCCACTATGCGGTTTATTGTCTGTACGGCGCCGTTTGTATGGAGGGTGGCCAAACAAAGGTGACCGGTTTCTGCTGTGGTCAGGGCGGCTTCGATTGTCTCTAAATCCCTCATCTCACCCAGCAGAACCACATCAGGATCTTGTCGGAGGATGTATTTGAGTGCTTTTTTAAAGCTCAGTGTGTCTGCGCCGACCTCTCTTTGATTTACCAGACAGCCCTTGTGAGGGTGGAGATATTCGATGGGATCTTCGATGGTTATTATATGCCCTCGGCGTTCCGTATTGATTAGATCAATCATTGCCGCCAAAGTAGTGGATTTCCCTGATCCGGTGGGGCCGGTGACAAGGATGAGGCCTCTGGGTTTACGGGCCAGATCTTCAGCGATAGGTGGCAGCCCCAGTTCTTTTAGCGTTTTCATTTCAAAAGGAATTACGCGAAAGGCTCCGGCTACAGCTCCTCTTTGATAAAAAATATTAGCTCTGAAACGGGCCAGGTTTTTTATTCCAAAGCTTAAGTCTAACTCTCGCTCTTCTTCGAAGCGCGCTTTTTGAGAATCAGTCAAAACACTGTAGCAAAGCTTCTTTGCTTCAACAGTGTCTAGAGGCGGGGTTTTGAAAGGAATAATATCGCCGTCTATTCGAAGCTGTGGCGGACTGCCTGAAGTTATGTGAAGATCCGAACCGCCCTTTTCCATCAAAACATTGAGAAGTTGGTCCATTCTCGGCATTTTATCCGCCTTTCATCCCTTGTTTGTAAGTGAGTTGGTTGAAATTATGGATGGCCCCAAAATACCTCAATCTGCGGATGACACACGGAGCACTTCTTCCATTGTAGTCACGCCCTCCAACAGTTTTGTCAGGCCCGCCATCCTGAGAGTTTTCATGCCTAGTCGTATTGATTCTGCTTTAAGCTCCGCTGATGAAGCCCCTTGAAGAACAAGCTCTTTCAGCTCGTCTCGAAAAGGAAGCACCTCGTATAATGCTATCCGGCCTTTATATCCGGTGTTGTTACAGTTTCGACAACCGACGCCTTTGTAGAGCTGAGCCTTGGTAGCGCTCTCCGGTTTCATGCCCATGTCGATTAGAGCCTGTGGGTTCACTTCAACCGGGGTTTTGCATTCTGAGCACACTTTTCGAGCCAAACGTTGAGCCAGAACAAGATTTAACGACGCTGTTACCAGAAAAGGCTCGATGCCCATGTTCAACAGTCGAGTCACAGTGGACGGGGCATCGTTTGTATGCAGAGTGGAGAGCACGAGGTGGCCTGTGAGCGCTGCTTTAATGGCAACTTCCGCTGTTTCGTAGTCACGAATCTCTCCAACCATTATTATGTCGGGATCTTGCCGTAGAAAAGATCGCAGGGAAGCTGCGAAGTTAAGACCTATGTCCTCTCTTTGTTGGACCTGATTAATCCCCGGGAGATTGTATTCAACCGGGTCTTCCGCTGTGGAAATGTTCTCTGTAACTTGGTTCAACTCTGTTAGTGCGCTGTACAAGGTAGTGGTTTTTCCTGATCCAGTGGGGCCTGTTACCAAAACCATCCCATAGGGCATATGAATTGCGTTTTTAAAATCCTTCAACGGAGCAGGCTCGAAACCCAACTTAGTCATATCCAATTGTAGGTTGGATTTGTCCAACAAACGCAGAACAACTTTTTCACCGAACAGCGTCGGCAAAACAGATACACGAAAATCCAGCTCTTTTCCTTTCCCGAGTTTAAGCTTTATTCGACCATCTTGCGGCAGTCTCCTCTCGGCAATGTCGAGCTGGCTCATGATTTTCAGACGGGAAATAATCGCATTTTTCAGTTTCAGCGGCGGACTCAGCTCTGCATACAGAACTCCATCTATCCGGTATCTGACACGAAAGGACTTTTCATAAGGCTCTACATGGATATCTGATGCGCCCTTTTTTATTGCGTTTAAAAGGATATAATTGACAAGACGTATTACAGGTGCTTCACCTGAGGCTCTCTCAAGATCGACGATGTTTACATCTTCGTCATCTGAGCCGAAAGATATTTCGGACTCTTCAAACTCCTCCATCACATCGTCATAGGAGACTTGATTGGCATAATATGTTTCTATGGCCTCTTCTATGGCCACTTCGGACGCCACGACGACTTCTATGCTCAAATTAGTTATGAATTTCAGCTCATCGATCGCGAAGATATTGGAAGGGTCGCTCATGGCGACTATTAAAGATGCACCCTGCCGATCTACAGGGACGACCATATGCTTACGACATACGTCTTCTGGAACTATTTTTATGATCTCCGGATCAATCTCAAACTCTGAGAGGTTGATGGAAGGAACGCCATATTGTTTTGAAAGAAAATCGGTTAGATCATTTTCTGCTATATAGCCAAGTTTTGTCAGGCTGTAGCCAAGACGTTTGCCTGACTTGGACTGTTCTCCTTGGGCGCGGCGAAGTTGATCCATGGAGATGAGATTTTCTCTTACCAGGAGTTCGCCGAGACGATTTCCCATTCAATCACCTCTTTCTATTTGTGTCCGCCGATTCTCCGCAAGAAGTCAGAGGGATCAAGAACAATCGGGGGGACAATCTTGGGGGCAGTCCATAGGTGACTCCCCTACGTGTACGTCACAGGTTCCATTGCCGCAAACACAATCTTCCGGACATGCATTTTCATTCATTTCCGCCGGTTCGCAAATCTTATTGCCGCAGAATGAATCACCCTGGCAATCGCTTGGGCAGCTTTGGGGTGTTTCGTATTGGTCGCATACCCCATTATTATTGCATTTGGTGTCAGGGTTCAGCTCATACTGCAGAGTATACTCATTGACATCAGCAGGACGAACAATATCTCCCGTTCCCGGATCATATTCGGGACGATCTCTCGCCGGTTTTGCCAGTATATAATGCCATCCTCGCTGTGTAGCATCTATTGTGATCTCTTCGTTGTCATTGGTGGTCTTTGCTTCTTGAATTCGAACGTATTCACCTGCGCTGTTTTTATAACCTATTTCGAGATTTAGATCCCGGCCGAGGTTGTATTTATAGATAATCTTAACTCTAAGAGTTTCGCCGGAGAGAAGGTAAAACTGGTAATAATCAAGATCTCCCGGGGGGCATATAGCCAGCGCCGGCATGCCGTTTTCGAAATTGTTTCGTCGAAACCCTTCAATTGTTGGTACCGGTGGACATTGGCAAGGCGAATATCCCGGGTCATCGGGAGATCGGCCGCAAAACAAAGGGACTGCCAAATCAAAAGTATTGTTGGGCTCAAGATCGGCATCTTGATCTCCTTCAAATATATAACCGTCCATCATGCATTCAGGTTTATAATCCATGCAAATCCCGCCATAACATGTGTACCCTTCAGGACATGAGCCCCCTTCTCCGCATAGAAACGGAGCAGGGGCAAGCTCGGGATTATAGCAACCGGAGAAGCCGGAGATCAAAAAACCAATCAATATAGTGAGAGTTTTTTTCATGGGGTCAATCCTCGAAAAATTGGATAGTTGTTAAAAATTCAATCCATAGCCGACGCCTGCCGTCCCTTTTCCAACTACAGGAACAACTAAGGATGTATTTTTAGTCGGTTTTTCCTTTTTGCCGATTACTCCAAAATGATTCAGCCATAAATAAACGGCCCCTCCAGCGGCCAACGCCGCAAATGAGTAGCAAACTATGGTTCCGACTTCATAGGATTTGCCCTTATTTTCAGTATTTTGGAGAGATGAATCAAAAACTCCGAAAGGAGGATAGTCCCATCCACCCGATGGAAGCCTTGCGGTTCCCGCGTCGGCCATGTCTTGTGCTTTATAGCGGGATTGAACCCCCAACCCGATGCCTGCTCCTACCAAAGCCACGGTGGCTGCAGAGAGAGATATGGCTCCATACATGTACCAAGGGCGATCTTCTGTGGGTTTTGTCGGGCGATCCGGATCGATGATTCTCTTATCAGTGGACTTTTTATCACCTGTTGCTTGGCCGGAATCGTCCATGCGTCCGCCCGGCTGCATGGGAGCTTCAGAGCTTAACAAGATGATGTTCGGTGAAGTTGCGGTACCGGAGCCGGCGATTCTTTTACCGGTTCTCCCAACTGCTTCGATGTAATACTGAAGTGATCGTCCTTTTAAGTGACTGTGATGAATCAGATAGCTGTAAATCCCTCTTCGACCTGGAGACATGAGCTTTTTTTCAAACTCTTCTTGTCCGGGTGCTCTGTAGTACACGTATAGACGTGCCCATTCTATGTTGTCCGGGAGCTCGGCTTCCACAAGAAGGGGCAGATTTGGCCTGGCCTCTTCTATGATCTCGTGGATTATTTCGCCGGGTTTGACACGACGAACCTTTCTTATTGGCTCTGGTCTGGGTTTATCTACAGGCCGAGGGTCTGGTTTAGTCACCGGACGAGTCGGCTGGATGCCGGGCTCAGGCTTTGCTTTTATTGTGCCGCCTAGAGCATTAATGGCTTCCTTTGCCTCTTTTCGTTTTGGATCCGTCAGGCGGGCTTCATCCAAGAACTTACGAAAATAAGTTATGGACTCTTCTGTCAGCTCTGCGGCTTGATAGGTTTTCCCTATGTAGAAGAGAACCAAGGGTACGGGCCTTATATTATAGGCCTTTTTCAGCTCTCTAACCGCCTGCAGATACTGGCCGGCTTGATAGTGAGCAAATCCTTTTTGAAAAGCTTCTTTTGCTTGATCTTTAGGAGTTTTTGCCTGCCCGAATGCAGTGCCGGACATTCCTGCTATGCAGACGATCAGGGCAAAAAAACCAAGTGC
>JAABSF010000182.1 GCA_011390535.1 Deltaproteobacteria bacterium
AGCGCCGCAAGACTGGCCGTAATACTCCCAACAATATGGATAGGTGCCGTCTTTGGGAAAACGCGCCCAATCATTCATCGCCCTCACAGTATATTCATTAAACCCGGCCTGAGGAGGGATGCTGCAACCCTCTTGTATCGGTGTAAAAGTGACCTCATCGGTGGCTACCAATTCACCTTCTTCATCAAACCCCTTGAGTATCACTGTTCTCTCAAAGTTCACACCTGAAAAGGTATAAGTGTGCTGTCCTTGAGAGATCGGAATGGGCTCTTCCTGCAGAGGCCACTCGTCGCATTCAAACTCAACAGTCTCTACTCCTCCTCCCCCATAGAATTCAAAAGTCACCGGATTTAAAACTTCATCCCCTTCCTCGGGAAACACAATATAGAGATATGGCACTTCACCTGCATCCGGGAAAAATCCATCCCATAACGTGCCGTCTCTCTCTCCTCCATCTTGAACATCTCCTCCGGTGTCGTTTACAAACCCATCTGCGACTTCCGCATCTTTGGAAGGACGTTCCCTGGAGGACCCGCAAGCGGCCAAATAACCGGCCGAGAATACAGCAAGACATGAGAGCAACCCTAAGCTGAAAAAAGCCTGCAATAAAATTCTCCTCGCAGCAAAAGCTCTCAAGACCCCCGGAAAAAAACGTGCAATACCTTTTCGACTCATCGGCTTTCCTTTCAAAAACATGGAATACTCAGCATTATAACACCAAAGCTCTCCCTTACGAGAAAAACTTGAAGCTTCATTTTCGCAGTATAGAGTTCTTTTTAGGCTTTTGACCACCTTGTTTGTGAACCTTTAAAGCCTTGACCCGGCTCAAATAATAGTGACAGAGTAGAATAAAAAAAAGACAAATGAAGGAGCTTAAGATGTCCAAAATAAAGACATCCAGAAACAAACCAAATAAACCAAATAAATCACACAAACAGGTTTCACCTACAGACTCGTCTACAGGCCCTGTAAACATCCTGTCAAAAAATCACTTCGAGGAATTTCTGGAACATGAGAAACCTGTAATAGTAGATTTTTGGGCGCCCTGGTGCGGACCATGCAAAATCATGGAACCGGTGTTCAAAAAGCTGGCTGAAGAATACAGCTCTCAGGTGCATTTTTTAAAAGTGAACAGTCAACAAGTCCCTGAAGTTTCAGGGGCCTTCGGAATTCGCTCCATCCCGACGATTCTGGTGCTCCATGGTACAGAGGTCACCGACTCTCACATCGGAGCAGTAGCAGAGGGCAACCTTGAAAAGATGATCCGCCGGGCAGCCGACCGGGCGGCGGGAGTTACCATGGGAGAAAAGATTAAAAGATTTTTTCATCGCGGTAACAAAACCGAGACTCCAACTGAACCCGAAAAAGATTAAAGACGTTTATTCATCGGTAAAACCAAACAAGCCGGATACCAACGAAAAAAACATTCATTGATATCGAATTTTCCGAACAAAGGGGATCCCGCTATTGTCCCGCTGCTACTTTCCCCAATGCCGCCGTCTCTCAGAGATCATTATGAGGGTTTGATCGAAACCTTTAAAAGTTCTACGCTGCAGCCCATGAAGAAAAGCAAAAACACAGAAAATGAATCTATGTCAAAAAAACCAGCCTTTAGGGCTGAGCCGGATCTTCCCATTGGTTTGGAAGATGTGCCCAATCATCTAAAGGAGAGGGTTACACGACGCAACAAAAAGCCCATGAAAAGGGAAGGGAGATGTGTAGTTTACTGGATGCAGAGGTCACAACGGGCTGTCGGCAACCCTGCTTTTGATATTGCCGCTCACGTGGCCAACGCGCTCAAGAAACCGATGGTGGTCTTCTTCTGTCTGGATCCCGGTTTTGCAGAAGCTGCTCCCCGGCACTTTGATTTTATGTTGCGTGGCATAGAAGAGACCGCTGCACAAGTAAAGAATCAAGGGGCTCACTTTGTAATGCGTCTCCACCCCACAAATTCTCCTGCGACATTTTGCGAAGAGGTTGATGCATGTATTCTCGTGGGAGACGAAAACCCTCTCAGAGATCCTGAGGCATGGCGCCAAGATACCGCAAAAAAAGTCAAAGTAGCTTTTTATACGGTGGATTCAGACGTAGTGGTGCCTTCAAAGATGTTCCCCAAAGAAGAATATGCGGCCAGAACACTTCGACCGAAGATAACCCGGTTAATGGATGACTTTTTGGTCGCCGGCCACGAACCAACCCTAAAGGTCTCTCCGGAAGAATTGCATGAAATCAAAGGGCTCCCGCTATCCTCTGAAGATCTTCTCCAATCTCTTCCTCTCAACACCGGCCCGGGTCCTCTACCATCCATCCCTTCCGGGTATGCGGCAGCTACGAAGCAGCTCGCTGATTTTATTGAGAATCATCTCTCGACTTATCCAAATAACAGCAATCACCCTGAAAAAGCCCACGGAACCAGCAGGTTGTCATTCTATTTGCACTTCGGACAGATTGATCCCCGCACCATCGCCCTGGCGGTTCGACGATGCAAAGCACCCAAAGAAGCAAAAGAAGCATTCCTTGAAGAGCTGATCGTAAGGAGGGAGCTGGCGGTCAATTACGTTCTTCGAAACCCTGACTATGATCGCTATGAAGGGTTCCCGGAGTGGGCAAAGAAAACACTCGAAGAACACGCGGGGGATAAGCGCCCATATTTGTATGATGCAGAAACCCTGGAAAAAGCCCAAACTCATGATCCCCTCTGGAACGCCGCACAACTTGAAATGATTCACACGGGCAGAACTCACGGTTACATGAGGATGTACTGGGCAAAAAAAATCCTCGAGTGGTCCGCGCACCCTGAGCAAGCTCAAAAACAGGCCATTTTGCTTAATGATCGTTACTTTTTGGATGGGAGAGACCCCAACGGCTACACCAACATAGCTTGGGCCATCGGAGGCAAACATGACCGCCCATGGCCGGAGAGAGCCGTTTTCGGCAAAGTCAGATACATGAGTTTTAAGAGCACATCACGAAAATTCCGATATAGAGATTATATAAAGAGGGTGAATGCTTTGTGTTGTCCCGGTTTGGAAAAGTAGCAGGTCAGCGCAGGCCGGGTGCCTGGACGGCCCTCGGTCTTGCGATCTTATTTTTTAGTCAGCCCTGAGTCAGCCCTAAGCACCCTAATCAGACTGATCTTCCTCGTCCGGGCTGTTCCGAATCTTGGTCTCTGGTTTTGACATCCGGAGGGTGTAACTGTGTTCGGAGTGTATCGTATGAACGGCTTCATACTTTTTTGCTTTCCTGCGCCTTCCAATCCCACGCAAAAGACGAGATTGAACTCTACTCCCAGTGCTACCGGCGCTGAAAAGCTCTCGCATGCTCGCTTTTCCTTGTAAAACGGTCTTGCCTTTTCTATTCATTTCAAATTGCATGGGTAGAGCGTCTTGAGACACAGGAAATTTTATTGTCTGCCACACCGTGCTATTACTCTCAGTCTGTTTGAAATGCTTCACCCCATCCATCATATTCAGAATTCTGCCGCCTTTGATTTTATATTTGTACTCTACCTCGAAACACGCCACCTCACCGATTCTCGTTATCGCTACAAACCTCCCCTGACCCGAGACAAGCTCTCTCTTGCTTTCTCCGGCAGACTTGTCCGCGAAGTCCTCGGGATTCAACTTCCAAGAAGCTCCAACAGCTTGTGGCTCTTCAGGCAAAAAAGACTTCACCTTATCTTCCGCCGTGTCTTCTTTTTTTACCATACCCATAGGTGCCAACTTGCCTAAATGAGCGGGGCTCACTTTCCGCCCCATCACATTGAAAAAAGGCTGCCCCTTTTTCAGACTAATCTTAATCTTCGTACCCGGAGCCACCACCGCTGCCGGCAGCTTCTGCCTTTCTTTTTCCTTCCACTCGATTACTTCATGAATCACCTCTAATACATTTCCACCCTTTCCTATTTTATTCACTGTTCCCAATGCTTTGTAGTCTACTTTGTATTCCTCCGACCCACGGCGTGTCTGAGTCTGCTCAATCTCAAAAGTATGCCTGTTTATCATCCGATAATTGTAATCAACAATGAATTGTTCTCCCTCTTTAAACGAACGTTCACCCCGAAGAACATATTTTCTTTCACCTGCCTGCCGTGTGTCTTTCTTGCCCGCCCACCCACCCGACTCCGCCGAACCGGCCCCCTCCACACCCCCTTTTGAAGAGGCTTTTTTCGTTTCCCCTTTTGAAGAGGCAGTATCATCAGTATCATCAGTATCATCAGTGTCATCAGTGTCATCAGACGCAGACTTATCACCGCCGCTCTTACCCATCTGCTCCTGATATTCCTTCAACTTTTCGCAACCTACACCCGACGCAAGCACGCCGGAAGCAAGAAAAAGACAAACAATGATTTTTGAAAACAAAGGAGAAAAGAACGCTTCCATTGTAATCCTAGAGCCTTTATCTTTCCAACCACACTCCTCGCACGAGAGTACTTTTGAACAACGCTGCCATAAATATCTATTTAACATTTTCTCCTCCTCCTTTCCATTTCAACCACAGACGAGTAGAGTTTTCAATATTGTTTAACGTCCATAGTCGAGGCTTCAGTGAAGGAGGTTTTCCAAATATGGAGTTAGGCCGTGGCCGGAAGTCGCAGCAGGGACGAATAGAGCTAAACAAAACTTTGGAACAATTACTTAAACACATGAAATTCTACTTGCTCGAATCACTATGAAGTGTTTTTCTGGCTCCATGATTTTTTTTATATACAGGCATAAGAAATGAGCAAAGATCCTCCGGAGAAAGGTTTTCGGCCGGAGAGCGGTTTTACGACCCTGAAAGCCGACTCACCTGTAATGAATTCATCCGCTGAAAAACAGCATAAAGCTTTTTTGACGGTAATCCGCAGCGGAGGAAGAGATTTGGGTAAACACATCACAGTGGAAAAGAGCGTGGTAGTGGGAAGAGACCCCTCATGCGACCTTCCGCTGCTGGATCGAATTGTATCTTGGCGGCATTGCCGGATAACTCCGCTGGGAGGTGAAGTCTACATAATCGAGGACATGAACTCAACAAACGGAACCCATGTAGACGGGGGCATTGTAAAGACACCACGCGCCCTTCGTGAAGGTGAAAAAATTTTTCTAGGGAACTCAGTCATTCGTTTCTCGATAGCCGATGAAATGGAGCTTGGTTTCCAAGACTTGGTTTCACAACTCGTCACCACCGATGAGTTGACGGGCCTCCCATCTAAGAGAGCATTCGACGATTCTCTTGATTATTCCCTCTGTTGCGCCGGCCCTCAAAGACAGCCTTTATCAATCTTAATGATGGATCTGGACAACGTAAAAAAAATCAACGACGCCCATGGTCACCTCTTCGGCGCACATATAATCGGTGAGACAGGCAGGCTCATAGCCCGTGAACTGAACCGGATAGGGCAGGCCTGCAGGTTTGGAGGAGATGAGTTTACAGCCTTTTTGTGTGGTTACGACAAAAAGAATGCCCTCGCGGTTGCGGAGCGAATACGCGCGGCTGTAGAGACAGCCGGTTTCGAAAAAGACACGGTCCGTCTTCAGACAACAATCAGCATAGGTGTCGCGTCATTTCCAGAGGATGGCGAGAATGTGCGTCAAATCGTCGCCGCAGCCGACGAAGCACTTTACAGGGCAAAAGGCCAAGGCAAAAACCGAGTCTCGACATAAGCCAACCACCGCCTTCAGGCGGTGGTTACTGTTAGTTTGGAATACCGATCAGAATTTACTCAAGAAAACCACACATACAAACTGTGGAGTTGTATCAAACCTTCTTAGAAGTAATATCTTACCCCGATGGCGCCGTCCAGAAACGCTCCAACACCCGGAAACAAACCTATACCGGGGACAATCTCCCCAAAGATATCCAACGGAACATTGTTTAAGTTAAACGCCACGCCGATTGGCACTCTGATCCCAAACCCCCAATAACCGGATCTTCTGTCCCCCCCCCAGTAGGAACGCTCATAGTCATCATCAAACCAGAAACCCATTTTACCTCCCACACCGATGTAAAGAGGCAAATCAAAGTCGGCGGTCTGAGTCAGCATGATGTGAAATTTGTAGTCTACGTGGAGATACAAGTTGGCCCTGCCCCAATATCCGAAACCCACCCCAAAATCCAGCGCGTGACGAGG
>JAABSF010000183.1 GCA_011390535.1 Deltaproteobacteria bacterium
TATCCCGAGCCTCAGGGATTCCCCGCCTGGGAGAGCTGTTCAAAAAGTCCGTATATAGCTTGCGGGCCTCTTTCCAACGGTTACCTTTTCGATAAACAGCCCCCAAAATCAGTCTCGCCGTCACCCAAGCTGCCTGACCTTTGCTCACCCTTTTCGCTGCTCTCTCAGCTCTCTTATGATCCCCTGTTTTAATTGCACATAGCGCTTCCTTCACATCCAGCCGGGAAGACATCAGCTTCCACCTTGACTTGATCCACTCTATCTCAGTGAGCGCCTCCTCGCACTTCCCACTCTTCCACATGACATAAGCCGATAAAAACCTAATTACCTTCTCTTCCACGGAAGATGTCTGCCGGGCTTTTTCCAAAATCTCTTCCGCTCCACGCCAATCACCAACAGTCATCCTGTAACGTAGCTCTTCGCCGACTTCACCTTTAAAATAAGGTTCCCACGAAGATGGTGATGGTGACGCTTGTGATGGTGACGCAGCCGATGATAAAGGTGCCGATGGCGCCGATGGTGATGGCGATGGCACTTGTGGTGATGGCGATGGCACCTGTGGTGATGGCGATGGCACCGATGGTGATGTTGAAGACGATATTGAAGTTGAAGATGAAGATGATGTGGAAGTTGTACTCCCACCCCTTGAAGCTACATGACCAAAGAAAACTCCGGTTCCCAGCCCCGCTACCAAAAACACAACCCCTGCAGAGAGGACACACCATAATAATAAGAAAACAGGACGTGCCCACCATGGTTTCTCTTTTATGAGCACCATTTCCTGCTCGATCTCGTCATGGGCTGGCTGTTCATCAGCCCGGCTCGTATCCTTTTTTCGGTTCACCGCTGCTACCATTTACTTTTCTTTTCACCCATCTGTTTAAAGCTAATCTTTTAATTGATCCGTATTAATTCGCTTTGTTTCGCTTTGTTTCTTGTTTCGTATTGTTTCGTATTCTTTCATATTCATTCGTTTCACAACCCATCGCCTTCACTACAAAACAAAACAACTTCACCAACGCCCTCTCTTTGATTTATCAGCACACCACCGTGAGCGCAAATTTCGAGCGTTGCCAAACTAACTGTTTTACTGTTTTGTAACAGGTTCTAACTACACTCTTGAAGAGTTTGAGACAGCTTCTCCCAATCTACACTGGGAATTCGCCTCGCCAAACCTTCTAGCGCCTCTTCATCCGCCCATTCGCTCTCCAGCGCTATCGGAGTTCCGCTACGGCTTCGTCCTGCGCTTAATTTAAGTACTCCTTCATCCAACCAAAGCTCTATGGCGTTTCTGCAGAGTATCCGGTTACAGGCCTCTCTTCGAGAGACCTCACCCATGAAATACTCCCGCAGGCATCTCTCCACCATCCTCTTCTCCAGTCGCTTTCTACCCATCGGCCCGGCCAACAACTCCCTCAGTCCTTTAGTCGCGCTTGAGTATGCCTGGATAAAATCTTCGCCCAACCCTGCCAAAAGCACCACTTGCTTTCTTGCTTTTGGATCCACTCGGTAACACAGGGATTCCGGTCGCTCCTTGCTTTCTTCGAGCTCCAGCGCCCCATCCGCCTTTTCCATCACAGGCTCCAGCGCCCCATCCGCCTTTTCCATCACAGGCTCCAGCGCCCATGATTCCATCGCCTCCAGGGTATCGGAAAAAATCACATCAAAAGGAACCCCGGATTCATATGTGAATTCCTTTTTCAAAACCTTACTCAGCTCCAGGGCAATCCTGCGTAACATGCGCGAGGGAATCAGTGCCCCCGGCCCCCCAAGCTTGGTCTCCGATATAATAACACCTTGCGCCATAATGAACTCTTGCGCCAAATGATTAATCAAAGAGTTGCGATAATACGACAAGATAGTCCTGCTCTCATCGGAGATGCGATATAAAGTCACTTCGGATTCTCTGTGGATGGAGATGAGATTATCCCGGGCAAAGACTTCTATTGCAAAGTCTATCGCTTTTTTTGAAAACAGGCGGAAACTCTCATTGGATTCAACTTCATCACTCTCCTCTTTGGGAGAAGACACCTCTGGAGGCTCCAGCGCCCGGTTGAATCTGGCTCCGTATGCACGAGCCCTCTGGGCGAAGACACCACAAGCGGCCAGCAGAAACTTCCGCGTCACAACACGTCTGCCCGAACAAAGAAGGCCTGCCGCCAATAATGAAGTCGGGGTGATTGTGCAAAGCCTTGAAATCTGAAAAACCACCCTTCGAGCCACCCTTGACACCGCCGCCGCCAGGGCTGAGCCTTCCACCTCTTCATATTTTGATGTCCCGGGGTTCATATTTAACTTAAGGCCGGCCTCTTTCAGCGCATCTATCAAAGGAAATGGTTCCCCTAGATGAAGACTCACGCTCCCAAACCTGCTCCCCAAAACTCCCCCGGCTTTAACCAAATCACCGGCGCCCTCCGATTTCTTATTGCCCTCCGCCAGCTCCCGGGCATAAGAGCCGGCTTCGATGACTTTCTCATAGCTGATGTCCATGGGCACCAGCTGGACGGTGTCCAGGTTGTCGCGAATCGCCGCCTCAGCGATCCACTTCAGCAGCCCCATTTTAGGTTCTAAAACCTTGCCGGTACGGCTTCTTCCCCCTTCGATGAAAAACTCCATATTGTAGCCTTCACGAAGAACCTTGGACAAGTACTCGGCAAAGACCTCTGTATAAAGAGTATTCCCACCAAAGCTCCTACGAAGAAAAAAAGCCCCCGATCTTCTAAAAATCGGCCCCACCGGCCAAAAAGACAGGTTCACTCCCGCAGCGATAAGAGGAGGCGCGACCCCGTTGGCCGCCACTATCCATGAAACAAAGAGGTAATCAACGTGGCTCTTGTGACTGGGCAAAAAAATCAAGGGTCCCTTAGCGCCGGCTGTCCTCAACTTTTCAAACATCTCCGGCGGAACTTCCAGGTAGGTAAAAATCCTACTGAACACGATGCCCATAAATGAGCGCATAAACCTAAGGGTGAGAGGACCGATATCAGCGGAGATCTCTTTCAGATACTTATCCGCCTCAACCTCCAAATCTTCTCGCTTTTTCCCTCTCTCCAGAGAGATGCTGTCGAGCTTTCGTTGAAACCTGGTGCTGCCGATGAGCTCTGCGCGAAGCTTCGCCGCCCCTTTGCGAGGCGGCCCCAAAATTGCGTTTCGTTGCCGCTCTACATTTCCAAGCAGCTCCCAACGCAGCTCCCCGGCGGCGGCCGCCGAATTGAGCCCCTTATGTCTCCTTAGAAAATCCTGCAACGGCAGAGGGTCTCCCACCCGCACCCTCATTCTCCTTAAAAACACCACAAACTGGAGAAGAGACCTCAGCCTCCCTGGTGTTTCCGGCTGACCAAATATCCGCCCAAGAGCGCTCCGGGAACGCGCCGCCCTTACAGGGTGATGGCCCCACACGGCCATAAGCGGCACAAAAACAAGAGGACGTTCCAGCTCCCCGTTCTGCTCAAGCTCAATCAATCTTTTAATATGCCGAACCCCCATGGGTCTCTTATCCGAGACCAGCCCCATAGGTGATTTCAAAAACAAAAAACCGGGTCTCCCACTACGTACGGCCCTCTCGAGACGATTCACCTCTTCAACCTTGAAACCCTTTCTCAAGTAAGTCAAAAAGGCTTTAACCGGCTGCAAAAACCAAACATGAAGCGCATTTACAAAAAGAGCCACGGGAAAACCAAAAACATAGAAGACCCAGTTAAAGAAAAGAAAAACAAAAAACTGCCTGTGCCCCGCAACATAAACAGGGATCCCCTTTTTGTGGCTTTGTCTGATTCTACTCCTGCACTCCGGCCCTAGGTCACGAGCATCAAAAAAAAGACGAAATAAAAGGCGATAGAGCCCATTGGGGCGCTCCACCATACCCCACCCGGCGTGAAGCCTCACCTCAACTCCGCTCTCATCTTTTTTATGGGGCGCCGACATAAATCTTATCTCAAATGACCTCTTGTCATAAAAACGATGCTAAAAACGATGCTAAAAACGATGTGCGAACCAAACGCTCTAAATAAGCAGCCCCCTAACTCCTCAAGCTCTACAACTTACCTAACCTCCCTAAACTCTACAAGCTCCGAAAGTTCTTTTTTATAAGGAGGATCACCGCAACGTCAACAAAACGTGCAGCGAAACCCATTATAGATCATTATCCAATAAATCTTTTTCTTCAGGAATTTTTCAATATAAAGGGCTGCAAAAGAGGTTTAATTGATATTTTAGGTCGTAACATATAATCAACGTTGTAACCTCCAAATAACAAATCCGCTAAAGACATAACGCTTGACGTTATTAACGGATTGCATTATCATTCTGTCTATGATAAAATCCTTTCGAGACAAAGAAACGGAAAAAATATTCAGCAGACAAATTTCAACCAAGTTGGCACAGGATATTCAGCGTATTGCTCGGAAAAAACTGGTAATGCTTGATGCTGCTACTCAATTGAATGATTTACGAACGCCACCGGGCAACCGATTGGAGGCATTGAAAAGAGACCGGAAAGGTCAACACAGCATACGCATAAACGACCAATGGCGAATTTGTTTTAAGTGGAGAGATGGTGATGTGTATGATGCTGAAATAGCAGATTATCATTAGGAGGTTATATGAACAAGAAGCTTGCCCCCATCCATCCCGGCGAAATTCTCATGGAGGAGTTTTTAGAGCCCATGGGAATCAGTCAGTATCGTTTGGCAAAGGATATAAGTGTTCCCCCCAGGCGCATAAATGAAATTGTGCATGGGAAAAGATCCATTACTGCGGATACCGCTCTTCGGCTTGGACGTTTTTTCGGTATGTCACCCCAGTTTTGGTTGAATCTTCAAACTCGATACGATCTTGAGTTGACCGAGGATTTTCTAGCGGACAAGCTTGACGATGAGGTTCATGTTTTTCATGCTCAGACAAGCTAAACAGAATCTCATTGAGATCCGGACCGAAAGGGATAAACTTTTTCGCAGCCCGCCTGGATAGCTACAAGATTCATATTCATGTTCATGTTCTGATGGAAAACACTTAAAAGAAAAGGCTCAAATGCCGCGCTTGGTGCGCTTTTTTCTTCTTACCAGCCCGGTCAATCGCCGGTTCTTCCGCTTCCTGGACATTCTGCAGGAATAACGTTGAATCAGCCCCCGTCGCATGGCCCAGACACAGTGGCCCGCCGAAAGCATCCGAAAATCCATCTCCTCCCGGACATGCAACCTGACTCCATCAGTCCGGAATATAATGTCATTGTGCTTATCGGTGCGCAGCATTTTCACATTATGCCGCCGTAGACGGCTCATCACTGCCCTTGGTATCTTTTCGTACCAAGGACGATCACAACATGACAACACCGCGTATTTAGGCTTTAACTCCCGAATCAACTCCTCGGAAGCCGACCCCTGGCCATGGTGCCCGAGCTTGAGCACATTCACCCTCCCCAGCGGTCCGGCTCGAAGCAATCGCCGCTCTCCGGTCCAGCAAAGATCACCCGGCAACAAAAAAGAAACGTCTCCATATCGAATACGGAGCACCATGGAGCGATTATTTATGGAGCCTATGGACCAAGCACGCTTGGACAGCCGTTTTTTCGTGTCCGGATGGAGCACTTCAAAAACAACATCTCCAAATCTCAGCTCATCCCCTCTCTTCAACACCACCATGGGAACACGCTTCTTTTTTTTATCCCGAAAACTAATCCGGCGTGAATTGAAAAAATGGGCGGCGTCACCGTTTACAAACAACCTGTCAAAAGGCACCCGCCTATACAATAAGCGAGGATCCCCTATATGATCATAATGAGGATGGCTGACAAAAAAAGCATCCAGCCGAGCGATCCCCCTTTTTTTAAAGAAAGGCAATAGCCGCCGTTGCAGGAGATGATCCCCTTTTCTCCAGTTCCCCATACCCGCGTCGATCAATATATTCTGACCTTGCGGCGTCGTCACCAAAGTAGAGTCGCCGTGACCTGCCGCAAAAAACCTGATGGTGAGCTCTCCGGAACCTTTTTGAGCCCCTTTCTTTCGCCCCGCCCAAACAAGAGAGCTCTGCGTGAAGAAACCGCAAAAAAACAAAGCCAAAATAAACAAAACCCAAAATACCGGACGATGAAAAGAACCC
>JAABSF010000184.1 GCA_011390535.1 Deltaproteobacteria bacterium
ATGGGGTGTCCCGGAAAAGCCTTGGAAACCGCTCCCCCGAAAAAACCCGGCCCCTTTTTGTGCCCGCTTGAAGAATCAAACCCCATATATATTTTCGTGTCTTTAAAACCGCACGAAGGAGAACGTGACTTTAACAAAAACCCATCCACCGAACCGAGCCCGTCCAGGGTTTCAGCGCAGTATTTATTCATCTGCTCTGTCCACCTTTTGTCTGACGCAGGTTGATATAATACAGGCACTTCATTTTCCATCACGATCCGCACAGGATCACGTGGGATTCCCATGCCGATATCCGCCTCAGGGCAAAAAACCACACAATCTACAAAAGGTTTGAGTTTTTCCACAAACTCATCGGAGATTATTTGCCCGTTGTATCTACATGCCTCGAAACCAAGACACCGGGAAAACACAAGCTTCGGCCTGATCTTAGCGTTCATGTTCTAATTCCTTTCACCCCATCTTCAGGGCTGTCTCACAATAAAATCTGGATTCGTGCGATCGTATTTCTGTTAAGTTGGATCGTGCATTCTACTTTCCGCCCTATTTTCTGCCGGACTTTTTGCTCGACTTTCTCTTAGACTATCTAACCAGTTTCAACCATCCATGCAACCTTACCAAGTCTCCAATAGCAGGATCCCCAATTTCCAGTCCCCAATTTCAAGTCCCCAATTTCCAGTCCCCAATTTCAAGTCCCCAATTACAATAATGTGACTCAAAGCAGTCACAAGTTAAAAGCTCTACTTTTAACTTTTAACTTTTCTCCAATTCTGTTATGCGGTGATCTAGGCTTAAGAACAAATCGGTAAAAAATAACTGAAAAAGGGCAAAGGAGTCTTTGGAATGTCAGCCGGAAAGAAAAAGATCGTCAAAATTTCAGAGTTGGCTGCATTGGCGGGTGTCCCGGCTCCTACGATAAAACACTATATCCGTGAAGGGTTGCTACCTGAGCCGGTTAAAAGGACGAGCAAGAACATGGCCTATTACGACGCCGATCTGGCTGATCGGGTCAAAACCATCAAAGAGCTTCAACAAAATCGCTTTTTGCCCCTCAAGGTGATCGGCGAGATCATGAAACCCGCCCCCAGCGCTACCCTCAGAGACGATCTTGACGTAGAGACGCGACGCAGATTGGGCGCCATTGAACCCATCTTGACCGCTGTTCATGAGGGCTCGTGGAGAACACCAACCGGCAAGCCCAAACAAATGTCCCGCAGAGAGATTCTGGACAGGCTTGAAGTGAATGAGGAAGAGCTTGCCGAACTGCATAGACTGGATCTGGTGGACCCTCAAATGTCGACAGACGGTGAGTTCATGTATTCCGGCAATGATCTTTATCTTTTATCAACAATCCATGAAACCAGGCGAGCAGGTATGGCGAACCTATTCCCTATGGATATCCTGGTACCGTACTATGCCGCCATAAAAAATCTTGTCGGGATAGAGCTGGAGATTTTCAGGGCCGGGGTTCTGGATAGCCCGCTACCGGAAAATATGTCTCTCAAAGATATAACGGATAAAGCCTCCAGGCTGGGTGAGCACCTGGTGATTGCTCTACGCAAACGCCTCTTGATAACCGAGTTGCGGCGATTGTCTCAACAAGCCACGGATAAACAGAAACAGGTTTCCGAGAACAAAAATACAAAAGCAAATAGAAGTAACGACACAAGTAAAAACAACAAAACAACAAAACAACAAAAACGAACAAAAGACAAAAAGGGAAAGGAAATTTCCAAATGCTAAAAAAGGACAAAACATTTTGTGTATTGATGGCGGTGTTTCTTTTACAAACCCTTGTTGTGTTGGCCTCATGCGGCGATGACGGCGGCGGCGAAGTCGAGCTGGACGCACATATACCGGACGGATCTCAACCTGACTCTACCGTTGAAGATGACGGCAGCATACATGAGCATCCGGACGCAGATGTAGATGTAGATGGCGCCACTTCTCCCGATCCTACCGAACCGGAGTTTGATGAAGCAGCAACTTATGAGCTCACCATCGAAGGGCCGGATGATCCGGCAACCGTGTATTATCCGAACCCACCTGACCTGAACACCGGAAACTATTCTTTTCCGATTGCGCTCTTTCTTCAGGGGGCAAAAGTCGAACGGCAATACTATTCGGAATTCGCCACCCTCCTGGCTAGGTACGGCTTTGTGGTAGTAGTGCCTGATCATGAAACCTCCGGTTTCATGGGCTCCGGTCTCTACCCGGAGACTCAACAAACCGAACAGGTTTTGGCACAAATGTTAATCGAAAACGATGGCAGCGGACCGATAGCCGGAATAATGGACACGAACACAATGGTGGTGCTGGGCCATTCATACGGCGGAGTAGCCGGACTATACGCCATCCAGGATGAATGCCCTTTCCAGTTCTGTGCCGGCGATTTCTCGCGGCCGGCTGCGCTGGCCGGGGGCGCCTTTTTCGGCACCAACATGAAACCGCCCTTTGGAGACATCCCCGAGGTGAAAAACGACTCTCTCCCCGTAGCTTACATACAAGGGACCTTGGACGGGAAAGCAGATCTTGAAGACACTAGAGAAACCTACGAAAAAACCCAGGATTCCCCCAAAATTTTAGTTGAGCTGATAGGTGCCAACCATTATGGCATTTGCAATCAAAACAACCCGCCCGGAGCCGACGCCGACTCAAACGCCCCCACTATCGATCAGTCGGCGGCCATTGAAACCACCGCCAGATGGTCGGCCCTTTTCCTTCGCGCCACTGTTTTGGATGACTCAGCAGCGATGAACTACATCAGCTCCACCGGCCCGAGTTCGGACGACAATGTAACTGTGACTCAAGAGCTCTGAAACTGTCGAAGCGCCCTTGCATCCTTGCGCCCTTGCGTTGCGCCCTAGCTTTCTAATGAATGCTCCCACATCAAAGCGACACAAATGGGTTTGACCTTTGCTCCTCCCCTATGGTTGTGGTGGGTCCGTGGCCCGTGTAGACCTTCATGGAAGGATCCAGGCTGTACAATTTCTCCCGAATTGAAGCTTCCAATACGGAATAGGACCCCCCCGGCAGATCAGTCCTGCCTATGCTTCGCTGAAACAATGTGTCGCCTACAAATACGACCCCCTCTTCGTCCATAACAAACGAGACTCCTCCGGGCGTGTGCCCCGGTGTATGAAGGGTACGAAAAGAGAGCCCGTCCACTTTTATTACATCGCCCTCTTTTAGCAGCTTCCCCGGCCTCACTGACTTTTCCACAGAGAGACCGAAAGCGAGGGCCATCTCAGGAGCGCTCGCTAAGAAAACAACATCTTCCGCATGAATGGCGATGGGGATTTCATCTTCTCCCATGCCCAAGCTCTTTAAAAGAGAACCCACCGCAGAGACATGATCTACATGCCCGTGAGTAAGGAGAATCTGTTCCAGCTTCAACCCCTGCTCTTTGATTAAATCAGCTATTCGATCACCTTGAAAACCAGGGTCTATCACCACCGCCTGTCCGGTATCCGTGGAGCTTACAATATATGTATTCGTCTGAAAAGGCCCTAACACCAGCCTCTCAATTTTAACATTCGATTTTTTGTTGGGTTGCGAGTCGCCGCTTTCACCCCTTTTGTTTCCTGAATCGTCGCTCATCTGATCTCCTTAATGCTATTTCCTCATTACGCATTATTACGGATTGCTCACTGCTTATTGCTCATCACTCACTGCTCATTGCTCATTGCTCATCACTCACTGCTTATTGCTCATCGCTTCTGAACCTGAGTCAATGTCCACATACACGTAACGTTTACGACATTTCAATCCCAATTCCCACACCATAAAACGTTCCCGATTCCTATTACAAGAAATCAATTCCTATACAACAAACCGTTCCCGATTCCGATCCAGAAAATCAGTTACGACTCAGCAAATCAATTCCGAGCAGCTTTATAGTCACCGGACTTCCGGAACACATCGGCTCTCTTCAACAGCTCGTCGGCGTGCTTGAGCGCGTTTTTTGTCAACTTGTCGGTACCGGACATCATCCGCCCCAAGCCCTCTGTACGCTCACGCCCCTCAAGCTTTCTTATTCTGCTGGTGGTGCGCCCGCCGGTGGTTTCTTTAATCACAACAAAATGCTCACCTGCATATGCCGCTATTTGAGGCAAATGAGTAACACAAATTACCTGTCTATGTTCTGCAACGCGGGCCAATTTGGCTCCCACCACGTCGGCTACAGGGCCACCGATTCCGGCATCCACCTCATCAAATATGTATGAAGTCACCATATCCTTTGCAGCCGTCACCGTCTTTACCGCTAATAACAACCTAGACAGCTCACCGCCGGATGCAATCTGCCTAACCGGCTGCAGAGGTTCACCGGGATTGGCCGACACCATCATCTCAACACAATCCCACCCCTTAGGCCCCATGACCCTTCCCTTATGCACTAAACGTGAATCTTCTTCATTACCGGCGCACCGCGCTGCAACCTCAATTTTAAACCGTATACCTTTCATGCCGAGCTGCGCGAGTTCTTTTTCCACATCTTTTTCAAGCCGCTTGGCTGCAGACTTCCGCGCTCTCGACAAACCTTCGCAAGCGCGGGAAAGCTCATCTCTAACCTTGGAGAGCGCGGCGAGCAACTCTTCCACCCGCTTATCATGCTCGGACAGGCTATCAAACTCGTCCGTCATCTCTTCCATCCGCTCCTTGAGCTCTTCAAGGGTCGCACATGCGTGTTTTCTTTTTAACCCGGCCAAAAAGAGCAGCCGCTCTTCCACCTCTTCCAGTTTTTGAGGATCCGACTCCAGATTATCGGTATATCCTCTCAGCTCCAAAGCGGCGTCTTCCGATAAAACCCTCGCCTCTTCCAGCCTCTCGGCTACATCTCCCAACAAGGGTTCTATTTCGCCCCACTTAGACAAGCTCCTCCCCATGCGGGCAATTCTATCCGTAACCGAATCGGTATCTTCATACAGAACCTGCACCGCTTCATGTGAGACCGCTTCAAGATCTGCAGCAGACGCCAAGCGTTTTCTCTCCGCCTCCAGCTCATCTTCCTCGCCAATGTGAAAATCGGCAGTCTCCAGCTCTTTCAGCTGGTGGGCAAGTATCTCCTCTCTCGTGCGGCGCTCGCCGGGGTCCACCGGCAAAGAGTCCAGCTCACGAGAGATCTCTCCCACACGGCTGTATGCTTCCTTGACACGTTCCAAAGCCTCTTCCGGTACACCGAAGTCGTCCACTATACCGCGGTGGTTCGCCGATATCGCCAGGCTCTGCTGATCATGTTGCCCTGTCAAATCCACCAAAGTCGCGATTAGTTTCTCCAGCACCGCAATTGAGCTCAACTCTCCGTTGATTCGTACGCGCCCCCTGCCTTTCGCAGAAATGCGACGGCTTACAATTAGCTCTTCTTCGTTGGGGAGCCCCAGATCTTCCATGAGCGCTGCCACCGTTGGGGTCCGGTTAGGCCTCAATACAGCTTCAACCACTGCGAAGTCCGCCCCTGATCGGACCATTTGAGATGTAGCCCTAGCTCCCCTCAACAATGAGAGACCGGCGATCATTATTGATTTGCCTGCTCCCGTCTCACCGGTAATTACATTGAGACCTTTCCCGAACTCCACCTCCAACTCATCAATGATGGCCAGATCTTTTATATGCAAGTATTCAATCAAGGTAGATCCTCTGAACCTGTATCACGCACGTTCTTTTGAATGTTCTCCTGCATGTTCTTCTGCATGTTCTCCTGCATGTTCTCCTGCATGTTCTCCTGCATGTTCTTCTGCATAGGATCCCCACCCCACAGAAGCTTTGCCCTCAAGATGTCGAAGAAAGTCCTTTTAGGAGAACGAAACATATTCAGAGGAAAACCCGACCGGGACACCTCTACTACATCACCGGCCGACAACACATGCCCGCTCTGCCCGTCCACTGTGGCATAAGCACGGTTTGTGTTGCTGCTCACCACAACAGATATCTTCCCGGTTGAGGGTAAAACGGTCGGTCGCTGAGAAAGCGAGTGCGGACAGATGGGAGTCAGGACCACTGCGTCAAGACCGGGCTCTATGATGGGTCCGCCCGCGGAGAGATTATACCCTGTAGACCCGGTGGGAGTACTGACAATCAGACCATCGGCT
>JAABSF010000018.1 GCA_011390535.1 Deltaproteobacteria bacterium
GATTTGTTGGACATTGCCTGTGGTGGTTTGCGCAGCCGAGTCAGATCCGGCTGCGACCGCTAAAGTAAAGAAGGGCTATATTGACAACAACTTCGCCATAAGTTCTGATGGGAAAAACGTAGCCTATTTGCATGTCCTATCCGATAAGAGGGCGAACCTCGTTATCGGCCGACTGTCTTCCAAAGGGTTCGTAAAGAGCGCTGGAGAAAATATCGCAGGGCACACGGTTATGCCTGCTTCCATGGAATTTGCCCCCGATGGAAAACATGTCTTTGTGAAATGGAAAGAGGCTTCTTCCGGTTCCGATGTGGATTTTTCCGGTGGTATCTTTTCTCTGTCGGGGAAGTTGAAGAAGAAGCTTGGTCCTTTTGAAGATGCGCGCTTTCGCAAAGAGGGGGCTTCTTATTCACTTGTTACATATCGCCAAACTTCAGGGCGTGGCATGGTCTCTCATCAAATAACAGTTTATAGTTATCCGCAACTCATAATAAAAGGTACGCATCGTATGGTCACGGATCAGGCCAGACGGTTGAAGAACCCTAACATGGAGATCTTGTATTTCAGGGACAGTTATTTAAAGGCAGTGGGGAAGATTGCGGGCAAGTACGACAGAAAAAATGACATTCGTCTACCAGACAAAGAAGCTCTCTATGACATTGTGAAAAAGAAAGTCATCTCCGAAAAACCTATAAAAAAAGCTGTCGCGTGGGAAAAGGTGAGGCTCTTTCGGCAGAACAATCCTCCTTTCGAACCTATCTTTTATTTAGAGGTAGCAGCAGACGGGCGAAAGCTGAACTTGATGCGTAAAGATAATGTTCAGGTTCCAATTACTTTGGAGACGAAACTTGAGAGGTACAGGAGGGAGTCTCTGAATCAACAGATAATCGGCAAGGAAAAAGCTCTGGTTGGTTTGACAGTGGACCCTCAAAACCCCATTATTTTAAAACAACGGAAATCAGAGCCTGAAAAGCTCCACCTCTTTTTCGTGCAAGATTGGAAAAATCCAAGCACAAAAAATGTTTTGAAGCTGGATTCAGATAAACATGTGATCAAGTGGAAATACGGCAAAGGGTTTGTTGCAGTGATGAAATTGCACAGGCGCTGGCAACTTGGCTCAAAGAAGATCAAGTTTTATCAGCTGAAACTGCCTTAGGCATCTCTTAGCTTTACCAATCAAAATGATATCGGTTTCTTTGCGGCGGCCCTAAAAAGAGCAGCCGATCAAAAAAGTTCCAATCCAAATAAGTCTGTTATGGTGTCTGTGCGTGGGTGTGTCCCTTTTTACTCTGAATTTTGTTCAGACCTAAAACTCAGCTCAAGTTGATTAATCCGGTGGAGCAAGCTGTTTATAACAAGATCCAGGGCTATATTGTTTTCACCACCTTCGGGGATAATTATATTAGCCCATCGTTTAGATGGTTCTACGAACTGCAAATGCATGGGGCGGACGGTTTTGTAGTATTGGTTTCTAACCGACATGAAGCTTCGACCACGTTCGTTCATGTCTCGGCGGATTCTTCTAAATACCCTTATGTCGGCATCTGTATCAACGAAAACTTTTATGTCCAGCTCTTCTCTCACTGCCGGATCGGCAAGAATGAGGATCCCCTCTACTATCACGATTGGAGCCGGAGGAATGAGGACCTTTTCTTTGCTTCTGGAGTGGTTGGTGAAATCATAGACAGGTTTTTCAACTTCTTTGCCGCTTCTCAGATCCTTTAGATGATCGACCAATAGATCATTTTCAATTGAGTTTGGGTGATCATAGTTGACCTGTAAACGTTCTTCCAAGCTCAGGTGTGACTGATCGCGATAATAAGCATCCTGGTCTATCAGAACGACGTTTTGAAAAGGGAGAGCGGCCACGATCTTTTTTGCTACCGTAGTTTTACCTGAGCCCGTTCCACCGGCTATGCCGATGATCAAAACATCTTCCATTTATATAGCCTCTTTTTTTTATCCATAATCGCTATCACCTCTGCACTGTCAAGCTTTAAAGGTCACCGGGTTCGGTTTGCGGAAACCTGCCATGGCCCGTCCCTCATTTGTAAACATTTGCATACGAGCGGGAAATCTGCTGTTAAAAAGTATATGGCTGAAAGACTGAGCACCTTCCGTGGCCGATTGGATAATTCGAGTCTATAAGTGTTGAGCAGGCATGAAAGCGTGCCCACTATTTCAACTCACATCAGCATTCTTGAATATTGAAACACAGCCACTACAATCCCTTCTTCAGGAACCCTGAGGTTGAGAGGTGATTTGTGCAATTTGCCTATGATCCAGTATTTTTAGACGAGAGAAAACAGTACCGGCTCAGACACACATGTGAACACTGTGCTTTTTTCGAAAAAGAGACAGGCATGTGTGCACATTTTTGGCCTAATAGAGCACATCGAGATTGCTATTATGAGGAGACATGTGGGGAGATCGTTTTTTGTAAGGAGTTCGAGTTTGTTTAAGCCGAGAAGCTGGAGTTTTTGATCTTATTTTTTTATGGTTGTGCCTCTTTGTGGCTTTTTAGAGCAATTTTCTAGTTGTAATGATTGTTTGTAATCGTTCAAAAACCGAGAAAATTTGGAACAAAAACCAATATCCCGCCTAGAATCAAAAAGCCGATCCCGAGAGGAGCCATTACATTACCCAGCAAGTCGATTGGGCGACGGCGATTAAAGCTTGCCCATATCCCCCAACTCGCAGCCCAAAGACCGAATAAAAAAATGATCACACCCAGGATTCTCATAGGAGAAAAAATACCATGAGAAACAGCAATGGTGAAGTTTTGATACTCACAGAAGAAAAAAAGAAGTTTTTCGGTTGGTTTGTCTATAAAAATAAAACATCTTTTACTCGCAACGAGTAAAAAACGTTGTGTTCATGTGCTTGTTTCTTGCCATGGAATGTGCCATAGGGTAAAAACAAATTTGGAAAAGTTGTAAACATTACAGCTTCAAAAACCTTACGTATGCTTATATGTAAAAGAAAGATGGACACAAAGGAGTCGGAAAAATGAGATTAAGGAATTTATGGATAATGTTGACTATCGGCTGCTTCTTTGCAGGGACAATTTTTGGGTGCGGCGATGATTCAACGGGAGCGAACGAAAATGAGAATCAGTTCCCTTGCGATTATGATGGTGTTTGTGATGAAGGTGAAGATCGTGCTTGGTGTCCTGATTGCGCAGTACAGTGTGACTTAAACGAAGGGGATAATTACGATTACATAGTCTCTGAGCTTATACTTCCGGAGAGCGCCTCCGACGGAATCGGCGTCGATATGACTGGCGACGGCGAGGTAAATAATAGATTGGCTTCGTTGTTGGGAGTGGTGCCGGAGAGTGATACAAACCCGAACGACGCCATCGCGGAAGCCATTGCTGATGGTACCATTATAATGTTAGGCCGCCTTGTAGTGTCTGACTGGGAGAACGACGAAGCTATGGCGGTGCAAGTATTCCAGGGGACGAGCGACGCCACCGAGCAACTATTTGATGTTGGCAACAATCATGCTTCTATTGCTGATGGGTTTGACAGAAGCCTTCATCTTTGCGGGACTCTCACGGGAGGTTACGTAGAAGCAGGGCCTTCTGATTTGAACATTTCCATTGCTTTCGGGGACATGATGCTGGATCTGCCCCTCGAAAGAGCCCAGGTTGTGGCTATGGAAATGCCCATGACAGAGGATGACTGGACCGACGTTATGATCGGAGGCGGGGTCTCACAAGACACCATTAACAACACCATAATTCCCGAGGTTGTGACCTGGTTGAACGAAGCAACTATTGAGGATCCTGAAGGTGGAGTGGGTGATTTTGTTATAAACTCCCTGGACGGTGATTGCAGCCCCACCCCAGAAGGCTGTGAGGGTGTGGTGGCCGGAGAGGGCGAATGCGCTATCTGGGACCCGGTAGCAGATCCTGATGGCCCGGTTATCACGGAAACAGAGATAAAATGCTCCAACCTCTTTGCGACGGCGCTGAAGCCGGATGTGGACTCTACGGGTGACGGCGTGAAAGATATGCTCTCGCTTGGAGTTATGGTTTCTGCCGTATCCATAACAATAGATAACTAAGAAGCCTCCGGCCAGCTGGTCGGGCACCTCGACCCCCTCGGCTCGGTCCTGCGATCTTATTCTTGAATCAGCCCTAAACAGAAGGCTGATAAACTGAGCCGCCTTTTTTGCAGTCTCTTCATGATCAATATGCCGGAGATTTTCATAAGCCTTTTTCAAGGTGTAGTTCAGGGGTTGACAGAATTTTTGCCGGTCAGCTCTTCCGGGCATTTGGCATTGTTGGAGCAAGTGTTCGGGGTTGAGCCACGTCTTTATTTGGCTGCTGCGCTACACATGGGAACGCTGACAGCGGTCTGGGTCCATTACCGACATGAAATACACCACGCCGTTATAGAGAGTGTTGCCTTTTTAGGTGTTGTCATAGGGCGAAGAGAAAAAGCGGGAGAAGCTTTATCTCACAGAAATGGAGCTCGTTTGGGCGCCGGAATTGTTATCGCTTCATTGCCAACAGCTGCTGTTGGGCTTTGTGTCGCCGGGTTCTGGAAACAGTTCGCGGGAAGTCTTTTCTTTGTCTCTCTTGGGTTTTTGGTGACGGCGGCTATGCTCTTATTGATGCGTTTTGTCCCCCAAAAAAACAATAAAGAAGTTACATGGCCGGCGGCTCTTTTAATTGGGTTTGCACAAGGGATGGCTGCATTTCCCGGGATATCCAGATCCGGTACAACTATAGCAGTTGCACTTGCGCTGGGCATTGAAAGGAGAGCGGCAGCGAGGTTCTCTTTTTTGATTTCCATACCCGCCATTTTAGGAGCGGTATTGTTGGAATCGCGCTCTTTATTTACAATCAAAGACTCGCAGATTCCACCGGTGGTGTTGGGGACGATTACTGCCGGGGTGGTGGGTTATGCGGCATTAAGGCTGCTGTTAAAATGGTTGGATGGAGGGCGGCTGTATCTTTTTTATTTGTACGTTTTACCTTTGAGTTTGAGCGGGATGCTCTGGAGTTTTTTATCATAGCTTCTTTTGTCCGGGTGTTCGCTCATTAGTTATAGAGAAGGAGGTTGTCGAAAATGAGAGAACATTTTTACGCTGTTATAATGGCAGGAGGTGGCGGCACAAGGCTTTGGCCGGCCTCCAGACCGGAGAGACCCAAGCAGCTCATGAGTTTTGGTTCAAGTAACGACAGTTTGTTGTCAGAGACAGTGGAGCGGGCAGCAGGAGTTGTGGGGAAGGAGCATGTTTTGGTTGTTGTGGCGGCGAATGGAGCAAAATCTGTTTTAGAAGATTTGAAGGATTTCCACGCAAAACAAGTTCCGGCGGAATTTAGCCAGGGAAAGTCAGATGCTTTAGGGGAAAAAGGTTCGGGTGATCCGCATGAGGGAAATAGAAAAGGTGTCGGAGTTCATCCCATGGGAGTTCCTGGTGTGCTTGTTGAACCTGTTGGCCGAAATACGGCTCCTTGCATTGGTTTGGCGGCTCTTTTGCTGGCACAAAAAGATCCGGAAGCTATAATGGCCGTGTTGCCTGCGGACCATCACATTCAAGACATAAATGCCTTCCGGACAACTGTTACACAAGCGCTTGTGCAAGCAGCAAAGGGTTTTATTGTGACTTTGGGGATTCGTCCCGATAGGCCTGAGACAGGATATGGATATATTGAAACGGGGAGCTTAATTGATGGCGCTGAGGGTGTCTTTTGGTCTAAAGGCTTTGTGGAAAAACCGGATTTAAAAACGGCCCAAAGATATCTTAACGCCGGCAATTTTCTCTGGAACAGCGGGATGTTTTTCATGAGCGCGAAAAAAATCATCCAGGAAATCCATAGCTCAATGCCGGATTTGGGTAAAGCGCTGACAAGGCTGAGAGATGCGCTTCAGAGAGGAGAAGGTGCTTTTAAAGAGGATCTGCAGAGGGTGTATCCGGAGATGGAATCTGTTTCCATAGATTACGGGGTCATGGAAAAAGTAGAGGATTTGCAGGTAATACCTGCAGACATTGGATGGAATGACGTTGGCTCGTGGTCTGCCTTGGAGGATATATTAGGCCGGGATGAAAATGACAACACAAAACAGGGCGAGGCTCTTTTTGTAGAATCTAAAGGGTGTGTCACTTACTCGGATGACGGGAAACTCATCGCTCTTTTGGGCATGCAAGATGTTGTGGTTGTTTCATCTGGTGAGGGGGTGCTTGTTTGTCCCAAAGACAAGGCACAAAATGTTCGCGAGATAACGGAGATTCTGAAAAATCAGTAAAGATGCTGTTCTGCGAGTTCTCCAGACATTAGAAGGCTCTCCAGTCGCCTTAACGCTCCGGCAAATCCGAACCTATCATCTTGATTGGAGAAAACCAGGTTAACGGCAACAGCGGAGCCTTTTTCGTCTCTTATATTTCTTACCACCCATCCTTGGATTTTGTAGGCTCCGATTTTTCTGGGAAAGACAATCTCCAAAGAGAGGGGTGATTTTGGATTAATCGTTTCCGCGCAGTTTAGGCAGATCCCACTCTCTGAGACATCTCTTGTGAAATTCATTCTGCGGCGACCACCTTTTGTTGAGTAGGTCGTCTGCAGCCGTACGGGCAGCCTTCTCCCGCCTTGTCTTTGATCCAGCAGTCCACCTCGGGCAAAACCGCTCATGAACTGTGCTTTAGCACGATCAGCTTCATTCAATCGCACCCCGGCTCCGGGTTTCATCCTGGAATCGGATGACGGGCGAGAACGCTGCCAGATCACAACTCCTTGCATAAAAAGGCGCGGGCCTCCGTTAAAACTGATATCCAACATTACAGGTGAGCCGGCGTGGGGAGGAGATTTTGTAGGACAAAAAACCACCGCCCCTTCTTCATCGGCTGTATAGAAATCATACCAACTTCGGCGATCACTGAGGTTTATAGTAAGACGTTGCATGCCACTCCCCTGTTTCACTGCGCAGGTTCCTTTACAAATTCAAACTGTAAGACCGACGATCTTATAACGGCCATCCACCTTGTCAAGGATGACAATAAGCCCTCCTTTGTATAGTCTACCTAGAACGAAAACAGCTTTTTTTAATGAGAGCGTTGATATTCTTTTAGGTGGAGGACCAAACTTTGCATACATTTCTTCAGAGCTTAACCCAATTACTTTTCTGAAGCGTGTTTCCGGTGGAACCCTTTCCAACATTTTCTTAAGTTGAAGAGCGACTTTTTTTTTACCTTGAATAATTTTGCCGTTAAAAGAGACTTTTTGTGCGCAGAGAGGGAGAGCTGCTTCAAGGTCTTTTTCTCCTACAGCTCGTAAAAAGGCGCTGCCCACCAAGACCGCAATGTGATCAGGTTTGTTTATCTTCTTAGGGTTATCGGAACCCAAAAGAGCAATGGTCATCGCGATAGCTGCAGTCGAAACAAACATCACACCGGCTCCTCGACTTTATCACGCAGCTTTTCTTTCATTTTTTCAAGCTCGGCGTCGAGATCAAGTTCTTCTTTAACGGCTGCCGGTTTCTCTTGAGAAGCGGTCTGGGAGGTTTCTTTTTGTTTCATCTCCGCTTTAAGCTCTTCCAGCATGAGGTCGGCCGAGCGCTCTTTTTCCAGTTTATTAAACTCGGTTTCCAGATTATCAGCTTCATTCATGGCTGCTGATAACTCAATTGAAGCTTCAGCTTCAGCCGACATCTGCTCGATACGATCTTCCATGCGAGCGTATGTGTCGAAAGCACCTGTGTCGGTTAAAGAGCTCATGGTTTTTTGAATGCTCTTTTGTGCTTCAGCTCGTTTCTTCTTTGCAATAAGCAGGTTCTTTTTTCTTTTTGCCTCTTCTATTTTTCTGTTAAGCGTCCTGAGGGCTTCTTTAAGGTTTTCGGCTACGGCCTTTTGGGAGATCCATTGTTCTTTGTATTCTGCAGCAAGCTCCATCTCCTCTGTTTTTCGGACTAGAGCTTGTTTTGCCAGGACGTCGTCCCCCGCTTTTACAGCGAACATTGCCTTTTTGTTCCAGTTTTCGGCTTTTTTTCTGGAGTCTTCGTATTGTTTCTTGAGCCGTTTTTCATCTGCGATGGAGAGCGCGACTTCTTTCTTTGCGTTGGTGAATTGATCTCGCATATCTTCGAGGATCTGATTCAGCATTTTTTCCGGATCCTCAGCGTTGGATATCATATCGTTGATATTAGATGTGAGAAGCACCTTGAGCCTTGAAAAAAAACCCATCGTTTACCTCGCTTCCGCTTGGCTGGCCTTGGAACCCAGCGCCCTTGATATCATCCCGTATTGTGTTGCAACTGTCATGATCAACGCTTCGACAGCTTCTTGGAATAATGAAAAATCCAAATACTCCAGAGACAAAGATTCTACTAAAACGACCTCATTGTTTTCGAGACCATAGGCTCCGTAAAGCAACTCACTGGCGTTTAATTCCAAAAGAAGTCGGAACAGCCTGGTTTGATCTTGAGAATCTTTTAGTTCGAAAATCTTGATTCTCATCACCAACACCGGCCCCGATAAGGATACGACGATGGAGATGGTCTCCTGCTGGTCCTGTATTAGCCACATGCCATGATCAAGTTCTGAATAAGGAAGCTCCAGCTTCAAAATAAAGCCATCAATGTCTTCTATGGTTTTCATTGCCTGTCTCCCTTGTGTTTTGGTTTCAACCCCTGCCGGTGGACCTTTCCGGCTTGTTCTTTTATTGGTTGCCACATTTACTGTTCATTTCAGATCTTCTAATGTACGATAAGGATGGTTTTGATTCAATGAAGTTTTATTGACTATTTCGAACCCTTTTTAATTTAACGAAAACCTTTTACTTGAGGTTTTTCCTTTTCTATAAATCATTGCCATGAAATTTTGTCTGAACATTCTGACCCTTGACCCTCTTTCCAACTTGTTGTACGCCGGTGCACCGTGAATAAAGAGAATACAAATTCGCTTAAGGTGCTCCCCAGGCATCTCGCTATAGTGATGGACGGAAACGGCCGATGGGCGCGGAGACGTGGGTTGCCCAGAGTTGAGGGACATCGCAAAGGAGCGAAGGTGGTACAGACCATCACTCGTGCATGTAGACGTCTAGGCATAGAGGCATTGACTCTATATGCATTTTCCCAACAGAATTGGAACCGTCCTCCCGAAGAGGTTCAAGCGTTGATGGAGTTGTTGGGGGAATACATAATTGAAGAGCGGGCTGAAATTCTGGAAAACGGGATTAGATTAAGCGCCATTGGGGATTTAACCAAGCTCCCATCCTGGGTGAGAGAGCCTTTAGGTAAACTTATGGAGGAGTCGTCTCAAAACAACGATATGGAGCTTTGTCTGGCCTTGTCATATGGAGGTAGAGAAGAGATTCTGCGGGCAGTGAAGATTATCGCCGAAAAAGTTTGTAACGGAGAGGTGCAAACAAAGGATATTTCACAAGATATGATAGAGGAAAATCTCTGGACTTCTCATCTCCCTCCTCTTGATTTTGTCATCAGGACTAGCGGAGAGAGAAGGCTTTCAAATTTCTTGCTCTGGCAAGCGGCTTTTGCCGAATATTATTTTACGAACACGTTGTGGCCTGATTTTGAAAAAGAGGAGCTCATGGAGGCGCTGCATAGCTATGGAGTCAGGGAAAGGCGCTATGGGCTCACGAGTGAGCAGATCAGAGGAAGCGGGGTGTCGGGAGTTGACTGAAGGCGATCAGCAAAAAGCTAAAATGGGGAATCTCACCGCCAGGGTTTTGACCTCTGTGGTCCTTATTCCATTACTTTTGTTGGTTGTTTTTTGGGAGAGAGAGGAAGGCTGGTGGGGGCTGGTATTTTTGGCTGGTGCGTTAGGTGGGTGGGAGCTTTCTGTCATGACTCTCGGGAGAGAGAGGCTTCATGATAATATAGCAGCGGTAGTTGTGAGCTTGATTGTGGGCGCCGGTGTTTATTGGTGGACTGGTTTTTATGCTGATCGCACGGTTTTGCTTATAACAGGTGCGGTAGCTTTTATTCTCTTGTATTGCCTTTTTACCACCACCGATGTGAAAACTGCGGGTGCTAGGGTTTCGGGTTTGTTCGTTACAGTTTTTTATGCCGGGCTTCTATTTCCTTTTGTGGCGCTCTTGAGGTGCTTGCCGAATGGGTCGTGGTGGGTGGTGCTTGCTCTAGCCGCTACATGGTTGGGAGATACGGGAGCCTATTTTATGGGGAGGTTTTTGGGAAAGCATAAATTGTTTCCCTTGGTAAGTCCGAAAAAAACATGGGAGGGAGCCCTGGGTGGAGTCCTGTCTACAATAACGGCTGTATTGGTAGCTCATTTTTGGTTTTTAAAAGAGATTAATATATTGCAAGCTCTCCTGTTAGGGTTTTTTGCTTCAATCGTGGGGCAATCCGGTGATTTATGCGAGTCTCTACTGAAAAGAAGTTATGGAATAAAAGATTCAGGGAATATCCTCCCTGGTCATGGTGGAATTATGGATCGTGTAGATGCATTGGTCTTTGTCGCACCGCTGGTCTATGTTTTCGCTTCTTTTGTTGTTTATTAAGATCGGTTCAAAATAGGGGGTGATATGTTTTTAGGACGTAGGAACCTTTCTATAATCGGTTCAACCGGTTCTTTGGGAAGCAAAGTATTCGAATCTGCGCTGTCTCTTCAACGTCGAATAATAGCGCTGGCAGGGGGAGAAAACATCAAGGAGTTGTTGTCGCAGATCAGAAAATCGCGTCCTCTTTTTGTGTCGGTGGGCCGAGAAGAAAAAGCTGAAGAACTTGAGCAGGCTCTGCTGGATCATTTTCCACGAGAAGATTTTCCTGAGATAGGGTTTGGGCGGGAAGGGATTAAACGAGCGGCTGAGTTGGGGGACTATTTGGCAGTTACTACGAATGGTTTGGTTGGTGTATGTGAGTGTGAAGATGCGTTGAAAAGGGGTGCAGTACTTTTATTGGGCTCTAAAGAGATCGCGGTGGTCGCTGGAGTTGTACTTAGGCATGCAGCCACTGCCGGGGGAGGAGATATTATTCCTTTGGATAGTGAACTAACGGCAGTAGTTCAGTTGCTGAAAGGACGCGATTTAAGAGATCTGGATAGAGTTGTATTGTGTGCTTCCGGCGGCCCTTTTTTAGGTAAAACGGAAGAAGAGTTGCGCTCTGTAACCGTTGCCGACGCATTAAAGCATCCTGTCTGGTCTATGGGAAAAAAGGTTAGTATTGACTCGGCTACTCTGTTTAACAAGGCCATGGAGATAATGGTTGCCGAGAGGCTTTTAGGGATTCCCGCTTGTAAATTGGGAGTAGTGATTCATCCTCAAAGTCGTGTCCATGCCTTCTTGCAGATGCTGGATGGTGGGCTTTTGTTTCAATCAGCGCCTGCAGACATGTCCTGGGCGGCCGGGTATGCGCTGAAGAACACAAAAGAAAAAGAGAGATTAATTCAACAAGGTGATCTAGGGGTTGGTTTTTATGGTTTTTTTGAGAGTTTCCTTCGGGGTTTTAAGGAGATGACGTTTTTGCCCGTGAAAAACGGTGATTATGTTTCCTTGGATTTGGGGTGGAGATCTTTGGAAAAAGGAGGCGGTTTTCCGGCTTTATTGGCAGGGGCGGATCAAGCTTTGGTAGAAGCCTTTCTAGAAGATAGAATATCTTTTTGTGACATACTCAGAGGTCTTGAGGCGGTGTTTTCCAAGCCGCCATGTTCGGTGCATTTGTCTGACGAGAGTACCAATTTGAATGCGATGATAACGGCTTGGGAAGAAGGAGAGAGGATGGCGGAGGGTTGGATTGCGAAGGTCTCTGCAGGGGGAGGGATGTGAAAGCAATAGAAGAATGTTTTTCTTTGCGAATTTGGGGTTGATAACCGACGAAAAAGAAAGTAACCTCTGAACGATTCGGCTAAAATGCCGGTATTTCAAGTAGATAGGGCAGAAAAAGTTCGATGGCGGGAGAAATGCCATGAACGATTCAAAAAATAACGACTCTTCTCGGAGGGGTTTTTTATCATCCGGGTTATTGTTGAGCTTTGTAGGCCTCGCGGCTGCTGCAGGTGTGTGTTTGTGCAGTATAGGGGCATGCAAAAAAAAAGAGGCTAAAACACCTGTGATATCGCGTCATTTGATAACGATTAAATCCGGGCGTGTAAGCGTGAAAGTCGACAAAGTGGCAGCACTGGACCATGTCGGCGGAGCCGCAAAAATAGTTCATCCGGAATTGGATGATAGAATTCTGTTGATTCGTGTTAATAAACACGGGTTTGTTGCAGTTTCCAACAGATGCACCCACAAAGGAGGAGAGGTCGTATACAATAAAAAAGAGAAAAAGCTGATATGCACAAATTACGGGCATTCTGTGTTTATGTTGAGCGGGAATGTAATAAAAGGCCCCGCTTCTAGAGCCCTGAAGACTTATAGGCTTATGACAATAGACGGGAATTTAGAGGTTTTTACCTGATTTTCGTCTTTTGATAGGGCCTTTTTGGTCTGAAATATCTGTTTTTTTATCAAAAAGCCTCCACAACACAGGATTAGTGTGTCATCGATATCTTTTTGTCCTGAAAAAAGAAGCATTTCACATATTTGAAGGTTTTTGGTTTTGTAGACACTATAACCATAGAATAGTGGTTAACATCCTGCGTCATATTTCCTTAGAGTTCCTCGACTAACCTGCGTTTTTAAGGTTCGTAGATTATGGTGATGGAGAAAAGGTCCCCCAATCTTTTCTGCCGGGTTCTGTCGGGTTTTGTTGGGGAAGATCCCCTTGAAGCGATAAATAGCTTTATAAACATAATCCGGCTGGTTACCAGACATTAAAACCAATGCTTTGGATTATTAATGCACTTTTCTGCTAACCTAGAGGAGACCTAGTCTTGCACAAAGGGCTTTGATGTTAAAAGGCTCAGCCTGATAGTTCTTTTGAAAGCGGTTGGTCTGTTTTTTCTTTTAATAGATGAGCAGTTTTATTCGTTAAGCATTTCAAAATGTAGATTCATTCAAGAGCGCAAACCTGTCTTCAAATGGTTCTTTTTTGCGATAATCTTTTGTGTTTCATTAGAGCTATGTTTGTTCTTATTTTGGTCTTTTTTATGTGTTTATAGAATGCTATTTGTCTGTCGTGAAAAAACTGTTTATGAAAAAGCCTAAACTCAAAGTTTCTGCATGAATAATTGTTGCTTGTTTTTTTAATGATTGCTTGTTCATTTATCAACATTGTCGGCGGAAAAGAAAAAAGATTTAAAGAGATTGAATTTACCAGGAAAAAAAAGTTAAAAGTTAAACTCTACCACTAAACGCAGAGTCTTTTTTGGTAGTTTGATAAAAAAACTTTAAAAATAAAGAGTCTCTTTTCATTCTTGATCTATAACCCCTTTGTGATAACCTCCCGTCGTGCCGCAGGCATGTGTTACTAGGGACAAAGAGCAAATGGTTTCTTAAAGATAAGGAGTTTTGAATGTCGGTCTCGAAAGCGGTAACGGAGACAATGAAGCGAGCGTCATGGATTCGCAAGATGTTCGAGCATGGTATGGAATTGAAAAAAAAATATGGTGAGAAGAATGTTTACGATCTTACTTTAGGAAACCCCATGGTGGAACCGCCTGAGGCTTTCAAGAAAAGGCTGTTGGAAGTAGCTACGATGGAAGAGAAGGGCTTGCATCGTTATATGCCGAATGTAGGTTATGAAGATACGCGCAAGGCTGTGGCGGAAGCTCTTGATAGAGATTTCAAAATAGGGTTGAATAGTGGCCATGTGGTTATGACGGTTGGGGCAGCGAGTGCCTTGAACATCTCGGTGAAGTCATTGGTGGATCCGGGAGATGAAATTATAATCATAGCGCCCTTTTTTCCTGAGTATCGTTTTTATGCTCAAAACCATGGCGCGGAGGAAAGAATAGTAGAAACAACAAGCGATTTTCGACTAAACATTAACGAGATTAAAAATAATTTAAATAGTAAGACAAAGATCATTATATTGAACTCTCCGAACAATCCAACAGGAGTTATTTATTCCCGTAATGATTATGAAGAATTAGCTCAGTGTTTGTCGGATCATAAGCACTCAACAGGGCGGACTGTCTATATAGTATCAGACGAACCCTACCGAAAAATTGTCTATAGCGATAAGAGAGCGCCAAGTCCATTCGAGATTTATCAAAACACCATTCTTTGCTCTTCTCACGCAAAAGACTTGGGGATTCCCGGAGAAAGAATAGGTTTTGCTGTGGTGCGTCCCGGTTGCGATGGAGAAGATTTGTTGATTAACGCCATGGCGTTTTGTATTCGCACCCTGGGTTTTGTAAACGCTCCAGCTTTTATGCAAAGAGTAGTCAAGACTCTACAAGATGAAACAGTTGCAGTAGAAATATATAGAAAAAAGCGCGATCGACTATACCAAGCACTGCAGAAAGCGGGCATTGAGTGCATCATGCCGGAAGGGGCTTTTTATCTTTTTCCAAAGTCGCCTGACAAAGACGATAAAAAATTCGTCAACAAGTTGGCGGAAAACCGTGTGTTAGCTGTTCCTGGTTCTGGGTTTGGGCGAGCCGGGCATTTCAGGCTGTCATATTGTTGTGACGACCATACTATCGATGGTGCAGTAGAAGTGTTTGAAAAACTGTGACAATTCTCCTGGAAAAAGTCTGTAGAGCCACCTCTTGGGAGAGGGTTTGAAATATCCATTCAGGTAAAGGTTCCTCTGTGTGGGTTTTAAAAACTTTTTTTAATCAGCCCAACAGATAATCTTGAAGTAGATTCTTTATTGTTGTATTTTGAGGTTTCGATGAATCAAGGTCTCCAACATCTATTC
>JAABSF010000185.1 GCA_011390535.1 Deltaproteobacteria bacterium
TGCAAGGGATGTGGCCGGTGGACCTGGAAATTCATGACATAGAAAAAGGAGCAAGTCGCCGCCTGACCACCGAGAGCGGGAAACTGAACCAGATCCGAATTTTTGAGCCTTATTTGTTGACAGGTGACGTCCTGGGAACTCATCCCAATATGAACGACTACTACATTGCAAACCTTCGCAAGCTGGGAGTCACTGATGAAGATGGGAATCTGCTGGAAGGAGACCCGGTCATTACCCCGCCTTGATAAACAAGAGCCCCTATTCTCCAGCATAAATATTTACGAGAGCCGACATAGATAGATTTGAAAAACAAAGGAGCTGCATGCGCTAAGGTTTGGAAACTGTCAGGCGGTTTCCAGCTCTTTTTCTTTGGGAAGAGAGTACAGGATGCTCTCCCAGGGTTGCCTGTAGAGGCCTTCTTTGATGCGCTTTTGATCCATGTAGTGGCCGATGAGGCCTATGGTGCGCCCAAGGAGGAACAATCCGTTGAGGCCTCCGTTGGCGATGATCTCTTCAAGCTCTTCCTTTTCAAACCCAAGCTCGCACATCATGTCCAGCAAAAGGATTCCTATACACCCGTCCACATTAAGGATTAGGTTATCTTTCTTCTTTGTGGTTATGACCTCCACCTCAAGTGCGTAGTTCAGATACTCGGTCTTATTGAAATGGCGGGCGGCATAATCTTTCAGAAGTTCGACTCTCTTGTCCGGGTTTCGCACGCTCTTGACCCGGTGGCCGATTCCCTGAATGTTTTTCCCCTTGGCTTTCATTTTGGCGACAAACTCGGCTGGGCTGAGTCCCTCGTCAACTGCGCCCTTGATCATCTCGGCTGCGCCCGATACTGCTCCGCCGAACCGGGGGCCGATTGTCAAAATCCCGGATGCTACTGCGCTCATGAGATCTCGACCGGCGCGGGCGGTGACGATGCAGTTGTGCGCTCCTGAAACAGCGGGGCCGTGATCGGCTGTGAGGACAAGGATCAGCTCAATGAAATCCGTTGCATATTTCGGGAGCTTCTTTTTAAACCACAAGAGTCCGATGACTCCGCCTATACCGCCTCCTTCTTCGATGAAACGGCTGATGGGAACGCCTGCATACAAAAGCTCTTCACCGGAGTCGTCGGTTATGGTGGTGACGACTTCGGTTTTTCGGCGGACGAGCCCTTCCGAGAGAGCTTTTGAAAAGTCGTTCGGGACCGGTGGTGGTGTTATTTCAGGGGCTGGTTTAAATTTCCCGGTTTTTACCAGCTTGTCGTAAGTCTCTTTGATTAGAACGTCCAGGTCGTCAAAAGATTTTGGTACCAAGGCGCCGGCTTTGCGGAGTGCTTCGTTTTTTGCGTCTGCGCTCTCTTCATTGCTGTCGGCTTTTGCGCCGGCGTGACCGAACTGAATTGAAGCGGGGAGAATTTTGGCACATGTGCCGGTGACCCAAGCAACCAAGGGTTTCGAAATTTTACCATCATTCAGGGCGTCAACGATTTTGTATTCTTCTCGGCCTCCCAGCTCGCCTAAAACCACTATCATACCTATGTTAGGGTTGGCTTCATAACGCATGACGTGCTCAAACAAGGTCGAGCCGGGGAAAGAGTCGCCCCCGATGGCGATGCCTTCACAGAGCCCGTCGGTGTTGCGCGCGATGATGTTGTAAGCTTCATTGGACATGCCGCCGGATTTGCTCACAAAGCCCACATGACCCGGTCTATGTAGTTTGGCCTCCAAGATGTTTTCAAGCGTGCCGCCTGTGTTTGCGATCTTGAAAGCGCCTGCGGCGATACCGCCGACGGTAGCCGGCCCTATTACGGTTTTACCCAAGGTCAGCGCTTTGTTGCGAATCTCACGGGCGCGACGCTCGGGGACGCCTTCAGCGATAATCACCAGGGTGCGAATGCTGTCCTCCTCCATCGCCTTCATGGATGTCCGATAGGCTGATCGGAAAGAGGCGAAATTAATCATAACGTCGGCCTCGGGGTGTGCCTCACAAGCGCGACGGGTTGTGCGGTACATGGGGATGAGGATCTCTTTTTCACCCCAGAAAACTTTGTGCCAACCTTCTTTATTTTCATTTACCACGGCTACCACGCTGGGCTTGTCGCGGTTACACGCCATGTCGAAATCCAACATGCGCTGAATAGCGTTTGCCTGTAGTCCGAAAATTATCGCCGTGGTGTCCCTGTTAAACAGTTCGTATTCTTTAGTGCTCATGTCAGCTCCTCTGTTCTGAGAGTGCGTAAGATGCGATTTTCGTGATGTGAGTTTCGGGCCCGTAAACATGAATCGGAACCCCCAAATTCTCACCCAGATTACGCATGCGTTGTAATCCCACCTTGTAGTTGGGGCCTCCTCGGCGGACGTATATCTCAACTCCAATATCTTTTATTTTTTCCGCATACTCCTTGAGGGCTCGGATGATCCCTGCAAAGGTCTTTGCCACATCGGTGAAATTGGCGATACCGCCACCTATGAGTAAATACTTTTTTCTGCCGTTGGGATCTTTTTCTCGTGTCATGAGATCTAAAATCGTTTTCGCGTAATGATAAGTTGCTTCTGCGTTGGGGTTTCCTGAATACTCGCCGTAATTGGCCAGATCCTTACCAAAGCCGAGATCCGTGATGGTGTCGGCGTAGATTACCGATGCACCGCCGCCGGCCACCATGGTCCAGATGTTGCCGGTTGGGTTTAAGACTGAAAGCTTCAGCGATGCCCCGGTTTTAGAATCCAGCTCATTCACAAAAGCTTCTTCCGGCGAAAAGCTGCGGCCGAAAGGAATAGGAAACTCTAAATCGCCCCAAACATCTCCACACTCGAATTCAGCGGTGTCGTCTAATTTTGCCACTGTGTCCAGAGGCAGGATTTTGCCCTCTACAATGGTAAACGGGTTTATCTCGAGATAAGAAAAATGACCGTTCACGAACAGCTCATAGAGCTCCATTACGAATTCCCGGATCATTTTCCGGTCTTTCTCCTCGAAGTGTCGTTCAACCTCTTTGTCTACGGTCGCGCCTTCGAGGTACTCACCAACCGGGACCTCAATAGTACCAACTTCATCCCACAACTCTTCAACATTCACACCTCCGCTCTTGGATAGATAGATGGTGTCGCTCTCCGGCCCCACCCGCATTGCAACGTAATACTCTTTTTCATGCGGCACAAAGGGCTCTATGAGGAAATGAGTCAGCTCGCCTTTTATGGAGCTGACCTCCACTTCTTTGTTCATTCGTTCGGTGATCCATGCGATGGCTTCATCCCAGCTCTTATCCACAGCTATAAGGCCGTGCTTTCCGCGCTTTCCGAAGAGCTGGTCCGGTTTGACAACCAGACGTTTTTGTTTCAACCAGGGTTTGCGTTTTGCAAGTTCAGCCGGGTCTGTCTGTGGGTCCATGAGGGCAACCATACCCTCGTAACCCGTAAGAGACCGGGAGAGCATCTTCTTGGCGTCGTATTCTCTTATGCCTCGTTTGGCCATAACTAATTCTCCTTAGAGTTTACTAAGTAGGTTTTCCACTGAGCAGTTTTTCCACTGAGCAGGTTTTCTACTAAGCAGGATGTCTGCTGAGCAGTTTTTCCACTGAGCAGGTTTTCTGTTAAGCAGATGATCTATAAAGAAGGTTTTTCATAAACAGATCGTCTCAAGCAGGTTGTCCATAAAAATGGTGTTCACCTGCTATCAGAGGTTTCAGCCGGCCAATTTTTCTTCCAGTTTGGCCGCTACATGATCGATGAAGCCTTCCGTGGTTTGATGCTCAGATGGTTGCGGCTCCATCAGTGGGAGGAGATCTTTTGTGGCGATGCCTTGTTCGATGTTTTCAATCACAGCCTCTTCCAGTTTGTCGGCGAAGTCCATCAGCTCGGGGGTGCTGTCCAGCTCACCGCGTTTTCTAAGGGCGCCGGTCCATGCAAAGATTGATGCCACGGAGTTTGTGGAGGTTCCATAACCTTTCTGGTGTTGGTGATAATGCCGTTTCACTGTGCCGTGGGCGGCTTCGTATTCAAAGGCGCCGGTGGGGGAGACAAGCACGCTGGTCATCATGCCGAGAGAACCAAAGCCGGCTGCGACCATATCGCTCATTACATCCCCGTCGTAATTCCTCAGCGCCCAAACAACCCCGCCGTCTTTTTTCATTATTTGAGCCACGGCGTCATCTATGAGGAGAAAACGGTATTCAATCCCCAGTTCACTGAACTGCTCTTTTTCGGCTTCGTATTCCTCGGCGAAGATGTCACGGAAGCGGGCGTGGTAGGTTTTGGATATTGTATCTTTAACCGAAAACCACAGGTCCATTTTTTGGTCGATCGCGTAGGCTATGCAGTTTTTTGCAAAAATACGGATCGATTCATCGGTGTTGTGCATGCCCATGATGATTCCGGGGCTTTGGAAATCAAACATCTTGACCCTCACCGGTTCATCGGGATTGGAGGCGGGAGTGAATTTTAGATCCGTCCGTCCAGGCTCGGAGACACGATATTCCACGCTTCTATACAGATCTCCGAAAGCGTGTCGACCGATTACGATTGGTCTTTTCCAAGTTCGAACAAATGGTTTGATGTTTTTTACCATGATGGGTTTGCGGAAAATCGTCCCTTTTAGAATGTTACGGATAGTGCCGTTAGGAGACTTCCATTGTTTCGTAAGCTTGAACTCTCTAACCCTATCGTCGTCGGGAGTGATGGTGGCGCATTTAACACCGACGCCGATTTCGCCGATGGCTTTGGCGGCGTCGATTGTAATCTGGTCACCTGTGGCCTCGCGGCTTTCCATGCCCAGGTCGAACTCAATGAGGTTTAAATCCAAGTGTTTTAAGATGAGTTTTTGTTTTATCATGTCCCAGATGATCCGGGTCATCTCATCTCCGTTCATTTCCACGATTGGGTTCTTTGCTTTGATTTTGCCCATGTCTTTCTGTTCCTTTCGGTTAAATGGGAATTGCGCTTTTTTGATTTATTTAACGTAAAAAGCTCTCTATTCAGCTTGAATTTGTTTGGTGTATGCAAGGAGTCCGCCGGCTTTAATCATTTCTACTTGCCTCTCTGTGGCGATTGGCTGAGCTTTGATCTCGGTCTTTTGGGTTTTGTTGAGCACCGTAAGAGTTTTATCTGCGGCCAACTTGCTTATATCTATTTCAAGCTCGTCGGTTTCCTTGATGGTTGATGTGTCGCATTCAAGTGGCAGGATGCCTGTATTAATAAGGTTTGCGCAGTGGATGCGCGCGAAGCTCTTGGCCAGCACCGCCTTGATTCCGAGCTGGAAGGGCCCCAACGCGGCGTGTTCCCGCGATGAACCCTGACCGTAATTTTCGCCGCCCACTATGAACCCTCCTCCGGCTTCACCCGCCCGGGAGTGGAATTCCTTATCTTCGTAGTGGAAAACGAACTTGGAGATCTCCGGAAGGTTCGAGCGGAGGTGTTGTGTCATGGGGCCGGCGGGTAAAATGTCGTCGGTGGAGATGGAGTCGCCTACTTTCAACAAGACACGGCCGGAGAGCACCGCTGGTGGGGGATTCTGAGTCTTCATGGCGACGATGTTCGGGCTGCGTCGAATCTCTGTCTCCGGCCCCTCCGGTTCCAGCACCAGCAGATCGTCTATGAGATAGTCTCCTTCTACAAACTCCACAGGAGGTAATTCGCGTGGATCCGCGATGTGTCCCGCGATGGCGGAGGCTATGGCAGTCTCGACCGATGAGAGCGCAAGATAACCCTTGTTAGTTCCACCGCGGCCCACCCAATTACGGTTGACTGTGCGCAGCGATAAATGGCCGTTACCTGGAACAAAGCCTATCCCGATGCAGGCGTTGCAGCCCGGCTCTATGAAACGAGCCCCGGCATTTACAAAAACCGAGGCGCTTCCATCAGCCATGAGCATCTGTTCTACTTGTCGGGAACCCGGTGAGACAATGCAATCAAGTGTTTTAGCCACTTTTTTGCCGCGTATCATGTCCGCTGCTCTTCGCAGATCTTGATAGCCACCGTTTGTGCAGCTTCCTATGTAGACCTGGTCTAGGTGGGTCCCCGCCACTTCATCTATATCTTTAACATTATCGGGCATTCCGGTCATC
>JAABSF010000186.1 GCA_011390535.1 Deltaproteobacteria bacterium
CATACCTTTTGAAGCCCTCTCTATTTAGAGCCTGTTACAGCGGGCACCATCTAAAACTAAAAAACCACCAAACTAAACCCACAACTTCCACAAAAACTTCCTGAAAAAGTGTAAGCAAAACCTCACCCCGAGCATTATACCAACATAGCGACCTTCCGGTTCAGCTCCAAAAGCAAGTCGCAGGCGAGTAATGAATCGAAAGAAAGCAGTGTCGCCGCGACGCTGAGCGAGAGAGAGCACCAGAAGAATCGCTTTTTTCAAAACAAGATTATAAACCAGCATTCGTGGAGGTTAGATAATGTATTTTGGGAAAAAATCATTTGTTTTTACGGTGTTATTTCTATTTTTTGTAGCCGGCTGCTCAGCAGGTGGCGGACCCCGCTCGTTCCACAGCCCCCGAACATCGTCGCGCAGTAATGGACACCAAAACCGCCATGGGAAACCTGCTCCCAGCTCCACTTACGGCGACTCTGCTTCACCTTCGTTAGAAAATCTCTCAACTTCGTCAAATCCGTCATCTTACAGATCTTCACATACAGCCCGCCGCAAAGCTTCACAGCTACCGGGTCCACATGAGAGGCCGGGACTGGCCACAAAGGCAGGAGAAGTCCGCTACAGTCGAGTAGAAAGGGTCTCATTTATACGCAAGCACCCCGGAAAACCCTGGGGCGCGACTACAATGCACTATAACAATCTCGCCGGTGTCTATGCCCAGATCAAACACCGTGTCAGATACCAACCTTGCGCACACTGCCCGGGAGGTTATCAAATATACTGCAAAGGGAGAAATTGCCCCATACTCACTCACTTACCGGTGAGGCCAGGAATTGAGATCCGAATAGAAGATAGCGCCGGCAGAAGCCTTTCCGGAGTAAATATTTCCGGGAGGACCTATATATTGGGCGCCGCAAACCAGCGTTATACCCTGGTTGTAGAAAACAAAACCATGAACCGCTTTGAAGTAGTAGCCTCTGTTGATGGTCTGGATGTCATCAACCGAAGCCCGGCGTCACTGGAAAACCGAGGTTACATAATCAACCCCAGAGACACTCTGCGAATTGACGGCTTCAGAGTGGACAACCGGCGTGTAGCCGCCTTTCGTTTCGGGAGCGTCTCCCAAAGCCTGGCGGCACAGACACATGGGGCCCGTAATGTAGGGGTGATAGGTGTCGCCATCTTCGCAGAGAAAACACTATCACTAGCTGATGAAGCAAGAATCAGGGAGAGCGCGGATCCGTTTCCTTCGTCCAGCCAAAGAATCTCTCAATAATAAATCCGACAACCTCAGATAGAAAAAGATTGACCCTTTGGCCGCCGATTTCAAACCCCTCTCGGATCTCCCAAGCGACATCGTCTTTTTCGAAGAGAGAAAATTCCGCGAAAACTGCCTCTATTTATAGCATCTGTGGATTGTATCTGTGAACGGCATCTGTGGATTGTATCTGTGAACGGCATCTGTGGATTGTATCCGTGGGTCTTCTCTACCCACCTACTCCTTCGACTTTCTCTTTAGATTTTATGGAAAAACCTTGATAATCGAATAAAATAACTAAGATGTTATAAAATCAAAAAAACTGTTACTGATCTTTTTCGGCTTTCGTTATATTGAATCGAGTCGAAGTACATTTCCGACAAGGCGCGACATCGCAAACGTTCCCAGCGCGCCCGGTTGTGCTACAGGAGGTCAAAGCTATCGGCGTTCTAATGAAAAATGGAGCTTGGAGAACAATCGTGAAGACGGCATGCAGATGGCCGCTCTTTTCTAGCGTTGGATTCCCGCAGGCGGGGAAAATGTGATGCAGTCAGGTCAAAGATACGGCAAATATCTCCTATTGGATCGTATCGCCTATGGAGGAATGGCCGAGATATTTAAGGCCAAGGCTCTCGGGGCGGCGGGTTTTGAGAAAAACGTGGCCATCAAGCGTCTTCATTCACGATATGCAGAAGACCGCGAGGTCATCGCGATGCTTCAAGATGAGGCTCGCATTGTATCCCGGCTCAACCATCAAAACATATGTCAAGTGCTTGATCTAGGCAGAGTCGACGACACTTATTACATAGCCATGGAGTTCGTTGACGGCGCCGACCTGGCGTCAATCATGCGCCGCGCTGAACAGTTGTTTCCCCGCGCGCTTCCTTACCCCGCGATTCTTTTTATCATGAACGAAGTCCTGTCGGGACTTGACTACGCACATCGGAAAACCGACCCGGACGGCCACAGCTTGGGGATCATCCACAGAGATATCAGCCCCCAAAATGTTTTGGTTTCCCTGGAAGGCGAGGTCAAGATCATTGATTTCGGAATAGCCAAAGCGAAAGGGCAATCTCACAAAACTGAAGCCGGCGTCATCAAAGGCAAATTCCGCTATATGTCCCCTGAACAAGCCAGGGGAGAACACATCGATCACCGTGCCGATGTATTTGCAGCCGGCGTCGTCCTCTATGAGCTCATTTTAGGCCACCCGCATAGCCGAGGTTTGACTGATATGCAGGTGCTGGTGCGAATACAGCAAGGATACCTGGATCCTCTGGATCAGCTAATCCCTGATCTTCCGGTTCCTTTAACTGAGATGGTGGATAGAGCGCTGGCTCCAAGGCCGGAGGATCGCTGGCCCTCAGCGGGCCAATTCAAAAGAGCGGTTGATGCTTTCAGCCGCTCCAATGGTCTGGAGTTCAATAGAGACAATTTAAGCGAATTGATGCGACGCCTTTTTCCGGAGCGATCCGTGACCCGGAGGTTGGCCGGGTCATCGCAACACGCAAACCCGGGGGATCTGGTGTTGGAGAGCAACCCGGCAATGACACAAGAGCTGGGCCTGGATCAGCTCATGGACGTAGCACCCCTGGATGAGCCGGTTTCTCCGGGAGAAGCCGATACAGCCTATGCTACACCTTTAATTACCGGAACACCGAGCCCTAATCCAAGGGAAGCAGCTACCGCTTTTGCGGTGACAGGCAAAAAAACCGCAGATCAACGATCGTACAAAGATCCACGAAAATCAAAGAGAGGTTATCAAAAGCATCCAAATCAATCTAAGCCGGAACAAGATTCTTCCAGACTCGGTGACAACAGCCCAAGACCGGGCGACCCAGGTTATTTCGCCTCAGCGCCGCCTGCACCCGCCTTCCCGGCAGCGCCTTCACCAGGCTTCCAAACCGACCCCGCTCTAAAAGCAGCCTGGGACGCTCATCAAGAAGCAAAAAACCCACCACCTCCCGAGGATCCACCTCCACCTTTTGGTGAAACGACGCATGGGTCAACTGGAAATGCAGCGGGGAATCCACCCGAACCGGACCCACCGAGAAAAAAGAAAAAGTCCCGGAGGCGATGGTCGAGAGCTTCTCAACCATCCAAAAACTATGATGATAGTCAAGTCTCAGCGACAGAGGATGTTAACGAAAACAGACGGATAAATCGTCGACAAGAGAGAGTAAAGGCCGGACCACACCCCAGATCTAAGAGCACCGATCCACGGATAAAAAAAGCTCAAAAAGAACACGGGTTGGGAGGGACCATCCTTTATCTCGTTATAATAGCCATCCTGCTTGGAGGGGCCGTTTATATAGGGCACCAATATCTTCAAGCTCTAAAAGAAGATAAAAAGACGACGGCTCCCGCAAAAGGAGACGACTCGGATGACCAAACACCCAATCTTATCCAGACAACCATTCAGATCTCCACAAAACCCAAAAAAGGAGCTCAAATATTCATCAATGGAAGAGACACGGGCAGCCGTACGCCGGCAGTGCTGGATCTGCAGGCGCCCAGCCCGATAATTGTAGAGTTAGTAAAAGATGGTTTTCCGCGATGGGTGAATGAATTCCCCCTCACTCCGGGAGAACCTTTACGCATAGAAGCTGATCTTCGCCGTCCGCCACAACGTGGAGGCTCCACAAAATCTCGAGCCGGCCGCCGTTCCACGAAAAAGCGGAGACGCCGCAGAAGAACCACCCCCAAGAAGATAGACCCCGTTGAGACACAAACCGGCCGTATTATTGAACCGGGGGAAAGAGACGAAGAAGAAGAGGCCATGGGTGCTGTCTACGGGCCCGGGGCGGATGACACAAAAAAAAGCACCATCGAAGTAAAAAGCTCTGAAAAAGCTTGGGTTTATATAAACGACCAGCGGATGGGCATCTCCCCTTACTCTGCGGTTTTATCCCCTGGGAACTACAAAATCTATGTCAAAAAGGGAGATCGTAAATCGGTTCCGAAATACATAAAAGTTGAGGGCGGCAAAAATAGAAGGATCTCTTTTAAACTCCGTTGAAGATGACACCAACAGACCACTCCATGGAAAACAAGGGAACAGAAAATGATGGGGAACGGGGTTATATAGACATCCACGTAGTCGTTGAGCCACGATTTCAAGGAATACGTCTGGACTCTTTTCTGACTGAGCGTTTTCATCTCTCCCGCAGCCGGGCACAAAAAATTATCCGCAACACCCTGACTATCAATGGAGATAAGCCTGGTAAAACAGGTCTGAGAGTGAACGGAGGAGACAAGATCCACATCCGTCGACCGGCTCCTAAAGACCCTCCTGTGCCAACAAACTATCAGGTCCTTGAGGAAGACCCGCACTACATTGCGATATCAAAACCGGCCGGGCTGCCTGTTCACCCCACCGGAAATTTTCTCCAAAATACCCTCACTAGTCTTCTGAAGAAACAATATGGAACCAATCCGCCTCCGGTGCTCGCCCACCGCCTCGACCGTGAAACCTCAGGGGTTATATTGGTGTGTCGCACCAAAAAAGCCGAGCGTGTAATAAAAAAGGCCTTTGAAGAAGGGATGGTAAAAAAAACCTACCACGCCATTGTACATGGACGGATTACAGAGCCTGGAACCGTGGATCTGCCCCTGGGATCCGACGAAGAGTCAATTATCCGAATCAAACGGGGAGTAAACCCCAAAGGGCAGTCGTCGGTGACCCATTATCGCCCGATTGAACAGTTCGCCGCTTACACTCTCCTGGAGGTTAACCTGGAGACAGGGCGGCAACACCAGATCCGCGCCCACATGGAAGCCATCGGCCACCCCATAGTGGGCGATAAAATCTACGGAGTCCCCCCACAGGTTTTTCTGACATACATAGAAAGAGGCATGACCCCGAGCCTGGCTTCAAAGCTGCTGCTACCCTATCACGCCCTCCATGCTTCCTCTTTGACCTTCCCACACCCTGAACATGGCCGAGCCATAACAGTCGAAGCCCCATTTCCCGAAGATCTTGCCCGGTTCCTGCACTCTCTAGCAGCAGTATAATCACAAATTCTATTGCAGTAATTTGGGGATCAACTGTTCGATGAGCATGTAAACGTAGGTTCCAGGCAAGGGCGAACGAAGTAGAGCGGAGAGACGGCGAAAAGGCTGATGCTCAACACATCATCATGAACAATAAGAGCCTTCGCTGATGTAGATCATCTGGTATTCGAGCGTATACTCCTGGCAGGATCGGCTGCCCGAAGCATCCTCGACTTTGATAAAAACATCGTAATCATCGGAAAAGATGGGGTCACATTCACCACTCCACTGGATGCCTAC
>JAABSF010000187.1 GCA_011390535.1 Deltaproteobacteria bacterium
TACCGACCATTCATCGCCTTCCCACACTCCACTGGAGTCCGAACTGAATTCTTGACCCGCTGTGGAGCAATCACCGTCGTCATCGAATACCACAGTTACCAATACGTCGCTCTGAGTCAAATCCGGAGGTAGGGTGAAAAACACATCCACTTCAAAGCACTGGGGCGTCCCCCAACCGCAACCAACGTGGGCAACCTCTTTGGCGACGAAATGATACCAGTCGACGTCAGACTCGGGATAAACGGTAGCCGTCAAGCTGCCGGCGGGATCATCTTCCCAAACCACGCCGTCTTCATCGTAGCCGGGAACCGCTCGAAACTGTGCACAGGTGTCGTTGGTTTCGTAGATATCCCCCTCCAAGCCTTCATCGGTTTCTCCGTCACAATCATTATCTAGTCCGTCACAGCCAAAATCGGTCTCGGGTTCAGGCCCAACCGCTTCCATGCAATCACCCCAAACACCGCC
>JAABSF010000188.1 GCA_011390535.1 Deltaproteobacteria bacterium
AGATAACCCAAGACCATCCTTTAGGACAGACGACGGCGTCACCGAAGCTGTGGACAGAGGATCTCCAACGGATCTACTTCCCGAAACCTGAAGCCCAAGGGCTGAATAGAGGGCTTTTCTCATGGCCGGCATATCTGTGAATCGATTCACTGGATCCTTGGCCATTGCCTTTTGGATCAAGCCATCCAGAGCCTTTGGCAACCCTTTGCGAGAAGAAGAGAGCTTCGGAGGCGGAGTGTTCATATGGTGTACCAAAAGCTCTCCATAGCTTTCCCCGGAAAAGGGTGTCCGCCCAGTGAGCATGTGGTACAAAACCGCGCCAAACGAATAGATATCCGACGCTCTCCGTATCTTTTTTATGTTCCCCGCGGCCTGCTCAGGCGACATATAAAGGGGAGTTCCCAGGATCATTCCCGTGGCCGTGGAGTTGATAGGCGCCTCTCCTGGTCCGGTCACAAGCTTGGCAATGCCAAAATCCAACAGCTTGGGCACCAACTCTCCGCGATCCTGGGCCAAGAAAATATTGTCGGGCTTTATATCCCGATGCACGATACCCTTGTTATGCGCCTCATGGAGAGCCTCCATCAAAGGGGCCAAAATCTCCAAGGTCTCTTGGGAATCCAGACGGCCTTGACGCGCCAGACGCTCTCCTAATGTCTCCCCAACCAAACGCTCCATAACGGCGTACTCTCTGCCGTCAGGCAGGACTCCAAAATCAAACACCTCGACGATATTGGGGTGCCCGATGCGGCACACGGCTTTGGCCTCTCGTTGGAACCGGGCCACCCCCTTGGGATCCGCCTCGGCAGTGAGCACCTTTACCGCCACCTCTCGTCCTAACATGGGGTGACGCGCCAGGTAGACCTCTCCCATCCCCCCTTTTCCCAACAAAGAAATCACTTGGTAGTTGCCCAGAATTTGTCCTTCCAAGGAGCCCTGTTTTCCCTCGTATGAAGGGTGGGTCTTTCCTGAAGCGAAATCCAGGGAATCTTCTACTATGGGGATCTGTGTTTTGTCTTTGACTGCTGTCATCTTCTGCGGATAGCCATTTCAAAAGCCCTTTTGGTTCTTGTGAAGCAAGATATCAAGCAAGATATCAAGCAAGATATCAAAGCTCGAGATACAGTTGAGCAAGATATCAAAGCACGAGATACAATAGAAGATAAAAAAACGCAGAGAACCTGGGGGTAGGTAGAAGAGAAATGTTTCCGTAGAAGCGCAAAATGAACAAATTTGGAGGGGGAAGGGTAGAAAAAGCGCACACCACGACGACACGTGAACACGTGATCAGCCGACACGTAATCAGCCGCGACTCTCTCTAAGGACAGTTTGGCCAATGCGTTTTTGGTTTTTTTGTTCAAGGTGGAAAGGGGTGTTGACGCCTGTTGTGTCGCCTCTTTCTTCGGTTTCTTCGGCGTCGATTTTGCCGCAGTTGGCGTCCATTTTGCCGCAATTGGTGGTTTCGAAGGGTGCGGAGGGTGCGGATGGGGCGGACTCATCGGACTTATCGATCTCGTCTGTTCCCACACTGTCTGTTCCCACACCGAACTGTTCGCCCAGCCTCATCGCTTTGGCAGCGCGGTGGAGACGGATGGCCAGGTAGGGGTCTGGGCCGGCAGTGGCGGCCACCAAGGGGGTGACATCTGCTGTTTGGGGCAAAAACTCCGGCATAGGTGTGGCGCCGGCGGCGTGGAGGGCTGTGCTGTGCTGCGCTTCGGCTTTCAGCTTGTACTGCTGGTGCATGGGCTTTTTGAGTTGCTCTACATCGACAATGGAGGGTAGTTCAGCGAAAACGGATCACGAAGCGGATTACGAAGCGGATCACAAAGCGGATCACAAAGCGGATCACGAAGCGGATCACGAAGCGGATCACAAAGCGGATCACGAAGCGGATCACGAAGCGGATTACGAAGCGGATCACGAAGCGGATCACGAAGCGGATCACGAAAACACATCATCGGTGGAGAGCTTTTAGAGCTGAAATTCTCCTGCAGCGCATTCGATTGTACTGTGGGCCAGCATTCCGTAATATAAGCAATCGGTACTCATACGGTTTTCTGTGTTTTTTACCATTCCGATAGCTGTTCCATCCGGAATGACAGCGTTTTTGGGGATTACTACAATACCGTTTCTTATATAGTAATTCTCTTCATCTCGGTCGGGTTGACCCACGCAAGAAAAAATCCTCACATTGTTTCCGATACGAGCGTTCTTGTCGATGATAGCACCTTCGATATACGAGCCCGCTCCCACCCCGATGTGCGGGCGTCCAAAGCGAATGTTTTCGGCTTTCTCTGCATCTTCTTCGTAGTAGTCAGCCCCCAACATGACAACCCGGCGGAGCTGTACGCCGGGCTCGATGACACTCCTGAGCCCCATGGTACAGGAAAATAAACGGGAGCCCCTTATGCGGCACCCTTCCGCCAACATGGTGTCATTTAAATCGCTGTTATCGATCACCGTGGGAGGCAGAAACCGGGAGCGGGTAAAAACAGGCCGAGCCACATCATAGAAACTGAACTCCGGGTCTTGTTTTGCAAGCGCGAGGTTTACTCGAAAAAAGCAATCAATGGTTCCGATGTCTTCCCAGTAACCCTCAAACGGATAACCGAAAACATTGTATCGCCGAATGGCGTCCGGAAGGATGTTGTGGCCGAAATCGTCTCCTTGGGTTTCATCCAAAAGACTCTCCAATATTTTTGTTTTAAAAATGTAGATCCCCATGGATGCCAAGAAAGGCTTTTCCGTGCCCGGGCGACCGGCGAGGTTGGACAGAAATTCTTCTTCCTTGGGTTTTTCCATGAAAGTCGTGATCTTTCCGTCATTATCGGTCTTCAGGATGCCGAAACGATGGGCATCCTCCTGCTTGAGCGGCAAAACCGCCACGGTTACATCTGCGTCTTTCTCTCGATGAAAATCCAAAAAACGCCCATAGTCCATTCTGTACACATGGTCTCCAGCAAGGATCATACTGTCGCGCGAATTGTGATAGACAATGCGCTCCATTGATTTTCGAACTGCGTCTGCTGTTCCCTGGTACCAGTTTTCGTGCTTACGAGTCTGCTCTGCGGGTAAAATCTCCACAAAACCCTCTGTAAACTTATCAAAATTGTAAGTCTGCGCGACATGACTATGCAAAGAAGCCGTCAAAAACTGGGTGAGAACATAAACCTTTTTTATCCCGGAATTGATGCAGTTGGAAATGGGAATATCAATCAATCTATACTTGCCTGCCAAAGGCACTGCAGGTTTAGCTCTGGATTTTGTCAGCGGGAAGAGCCGAGAACCTCTCCCGCCGCCAAGCACTATGGCCACTACGTCATTTTCTTTCATATCTGTTTCCTTTCTGTCTCCTTTAATCTCACAAAAAACTCTCTTCCAGTTTCAATTTTGCAAGAATATGGAACACGAATGTGAGGATACGATGACAATTTGTTTACAATTCAGTAAAATCAATCACTCCCCTGACCCCTCAAGAAGGTTCCTGCCGAGGTTTAGAATTACCGGGAAAAAAACACCAGGCACTTGACTTGTAATTCAGCTTATGCTTTTTTGAAGTATATAATTGACTGGGTTAAGTGAAGTGTTCTTGGGGATGAACACAAGAGAACGGGCGGAAAAACAAATGAGAACGGGCGGAAAAACAAATAGGTACAAGTAAAAGGGTAAGAAAAGAAAGGGATCAATCATGAGAAAACTATCCAGAAACATGGTTATTATGTTAATTATGCCGCTATTTTCGGGCCTTTGCTTGGGGTGCGGGGATCAAGGGGGGGACGGTGATGATGACAACACCAACGAAAACGCGAAGAGCATCCTGCGCTTCAGTGGTATGACCGCGGGTGGAGGTGAGAGAAAGTCGACGAGGGATTGCGCTGTTGTAGATATGGGCCCGGAAATCTATAAAATAGAGGTTTCATCCGGCTTCGTGCAAAGAGGTGCTCTTGATGACCTTGAATGGCACATCATATTCGAAACCACCGAAGAAATGATTCTCCTTTCCGAAATGAACGTTGAGGTAGAGCTTCCGGTGGGAAAGTATGACAACTTCAAAATAACCATGGGGGAAGGTTGGAACATTTACCTGGACTGCAATGGGGAAGAATTCGAACTTGTTATGGGACGGGATGGGGACAATGATGACAGCCCAAAAATATCTATAAACAACAACCGCGGGGCCTGGGGATATGACGAACAAGGGAGGTTTATCAACCAGGCTGCGGGAGAGGTGCTGGGCGGTTTTGAGATCCGACCGGGGATTATTACCAATGCAGTGTTTCGGAACAACCTCAAGAGGATTATATGGGACGACGCCGACGAGAGCGGCGATTGGAGTGACGGCGACAGTTTCGAATTTATTCTCGAAGAGGGAGTAATCACAATGAGCGACATGATTGTGACCTACGAAAAGGACGGGGAGATACTGCCTGATGAGGAAGATCCGGTGGACGATGTTTTCGAAGATCCTTCGACAGGTTTAATCTGGGAGAACAACCCGCAGGTTCTTGCCATGTCCTTCGATGAAGCCGAGGAGTATTGTGAGCAACTAACCCTGGGCGAATACTCGGATTGGCGGGTGCCCGACATCGAGGAGCTGCGCTCTCTACTTGTCGGATGCGATGCCACGGTCACCGGCGGCACCTGTGGCTTGGGCGTGGAAGGTTGCAATGACATTGACTCGTGCTCAGATTCATCCTGTGAAGGCTGTTGGGCTTGGGAAGGGCCTGGTGATGGTTGCTACCGGATCGAAAACCTCGCCGGGGTCTGTTTCAACTATTGGTCATCCACGCCGATCACCGTGTCCTGGGCCGAAGAAGGAGAAGAGTACGTGGGGTGTATCTCCTTCATGGTGGCGGAGATCCACGGAGTCCTCGTCACGGACCGGAGTAGCTTTGTCCGCTGCGTCCGTTGAGCATGCTCTATCGCAACGGAATATCCCCTGTCTTTTGCCAAACAACAAGCCCCTCTTTCGGAGTGGCGTCCAGGCCCAGAAGGCCGATAAATGAAAACGCTTCCTTGAACCATGGAATCTGGCCGAAAAAAGACTGATCGTAAGCCGAGTACCAGATCAATGCTTCTGTGTTGATGCTGGAGAATTCACTCAACATGGTGCGCAAAACCCCGGCCTGCTTTGCCTCGGTGAACGAGGACTCGCCGCCCCCGACCATTCCGAATTCGGGGATCATGACAGGTAGTTCGGGTGCAACCTCGGCTGCGCGGATGAAGTACCCGGCTGGATAATCGTCAATGTCCATGTCCTTCAAAGAGACGTTCGGATAAGTGCTGTAAGCTATTGAATCCAATTTCGGTAAAAGCAGGCGCCATACAGCCGCATTCTCTTCGTCAAGCGCGCCGTTTTCGTCAACCATCCAATCCAGAGTAAAATATGCAGTGACATGGGTGTCTGGCGCTCTTTCTTTGACCGAGTCGTATACGTCCGCATTCATGGTGACAAAGTCATCCCACGAGTCCGGGTTCTTTTCGTACATGATATTGACTTCGATGCCCACTATCACGTACTCGGGATCAAGCTGATCAAAGATCCAGAGAAGCTCTTCCCTGTACGCTGTGCGTACCGCGGAGTCATCAATGGTTCCAACAGGTGTACCGTCGGGCAGCGGGTTCAGGTCGCCGATTTCTTCTAAGCTGTTATGAGTGAAATCCACGGTGATCGCAAGATCCAGGCCATGGGAACGGGCTTCCAGGCCGAGATCCACGGCCACTGCATGAAACGGGTCGTCTTCACAGAGAGTCACGCTGAGACTGTGCCGGCACCATCTTACATGGAAGAATAGATTCAGAATTTCGCCCGTGGCGGCAGTTTTCTCGATAAGGTCGCTGAACCCCAATTCCGAAAGGTTTTTTGGGGATTGCCCTGTGAGCCCCATTGCAAAGTCGCGCTCTTCGATGGGTGTTTCAACCGACGAGGGATCCGGTCCTTCGCCAGGCGACGGGGTGTTTGTTTCTACTCTCACATCATCGAACCATACGCGGCCGT
>JAABSF010000189.1 GCA_011390535.1 Deltaproteobacteria bacterium
GCGCGAGGCGGGAGAACCGCTTGAGTCTCTCTTCTCTCGGGACGCCTTCACGTCTCCAGGATGATTCTTGTCTAAGGATTTCAGGGAGCAGCTCTTCAGCTTCACCTAGAAAGAAGAGATCGAAGAATGGGGCCATGGGCTCTGGATGACAAGTTATAGGGCCTCCACCTATTACAAGTGGATGTGGGTCCTTCCGTTCATTTGCGTGTAATGGAATTCCGCCAAGCTCCATCATGGCCAGGCAATTTGTATAAGAGAGCTCGTACTGCAGGGAGAACCCCAAAATATCGAATTCTGAAAGAGGTTTTGCGTTTTCAAGGCTTACAAGTGGTATCGAGCGTTGGCGGATTGCCTCTTCCATGTCGAACCAGGGCATAAAGACACGCTCGCATAGTATGTCAGCCTGTGAGTTGAGGGATTGGTACAGCAACCGTAACCCGATGTGGGACATTCCGATCTCATATAGGTCGGGAAAAGCCAGCGCTATTTTATTTGATGTTGAATCCCATGGTTTTTTTATTTGGCCGTGCTCGTTTCCGATGTATCTCACCGGTCGCTGAATATTCAAAAGCCAGTTTCCGTAATAAGGATGTTTAAAATGCATAGGGGGCGGATGCTCACTTTCGCTTTGGATGATTGGAGGCTGTTTTTCGGTGTTCTCTCAGCCGTGCCAGGAAGTGTTCGGGGTTTTCCATAGGATTTGCAAGAAAGGCTCCTGCGCCACAAGCCATGGCCGTCAGCGCCTGCTCCCGATCGTTTTGTTGGGAATAGGCCAACAAAGGCAAATGGGGATCAATGCTTTTTGCTTTTTTCAAGATGTTTTCGGTGGCTTGAATCAAGAGCTCAAGCTTTACAATCACCGTGTCTACTTCATAGCGGGCCAGCTTGTGAACAGCCTTCTCCATCGATTGAGCCCGCAACACAGGAAATCTCTCGTTTCGCAATATTGCTTCGAGTTTATTGAAGATCTCGTCGTCATCTTCCACCAATAAGATACGCATAGCTTTGTTTTGCGAATAGGTTCTTCGTTTTGACTCTTGCTCTTCTGTTTCGAAGAGAAGCAGCTCCCGACGTCTGTTGAGGCTCTTTTTCGCCATTTCATGAATTGCTCTAAGACCCTCAAGCGGTTTTCTTAGGGCTCCGATATAAAGATTTTCCGGAACATCCAGGCCGATTTCGCGAGTTTTTGAAGGCGAGATAATGGATATTGGTGTTCTGTTGTGAAGCCGGACTGCTTCTTTCAATAAAATGGTAGAGCTCCAAGCCTGGCCTTCTTCGGCTAAGACAAACAGGTCTGCTTCGTGATTGCGGATTTTTTCTATTGCATCTTTCATGGTCGCGGCTGGTATGCAATTCCATTCTAAAACTTTCAGGCTTGTTGTTACAAGATTTCTGATGAGCCTGTCAGGTTCGGCGACCAGGGCGCTGGGGTTTCCGTTCAGCCCCGAAATGGGGGAAGCGAGCTGTTCCGCCGGTTCGGCCTCTATCACCAATGTTTCGTTGAGTACTTTTCGTATTGATCTAAGCTTTTCTTGAAGAGGAGCTGTCTTTGATGTGGCGGCCATGCTCTCCAGGGTCTTTGCCAGCTTGCGGATTTTCAGGCGGCGCTTTCTCCGAGCCACCGCTTGCTCTGTTTTTTGGACTAGAACATCCAACCCCTCCGAGGGTTTTACAATAAAGTCGGTGGCACCCAGCTCAACTGCATCAAGCATGTCTCGAAGCTCATCGCGGTTGCCGATGACGATCACCTCCAGGTCCGGTCTTCTTGAAATCACGCCGGCAGTGGTCTCCAAGAGCGGCTCGTCCAAAACGGAGCTCTCTAGTAGAACTGCATGTAGACCTCGTCGAGCCAAGATCCGGTTAAGAGAGGATCTGTTCTCTGCTGAGATTATGTTGTGGTTTCTGTTCTTGAGGGCTATGCAAGCGGGGGTGGAGATCCATGCCGCCAGTGTCGCAGGGCCTCTGGACAAGGATCCTAAGATGTTATGGATCTCTCGAGACAGAGGGTCTGTGTCTTTTTTTTCTCCCAGGACATTCATGGTCTCTCGCATAAGATTCGAATGGGCGATATTGGCTTCCCGCCGTTTCAGCGCTGCACGAATGCGCCCGGTAAACGCTTGAAAGCTCCGAAACGGTCTTATTAGAAAATCAGAGACCTCCCAACCATGTTCCTCGCTGATCTTTTGAACATCTGAAAAACCCGTTATTACAAGGATCTCGGCCAAAGGATCGTTGGTCAAAATGTCGGTTATCAGTGAGTTGCATCTGCCCTCGTTGTCCCCTTTGAGATTGCACGAGAGAAGAAATAAGTCGTAATTACGATCGCTCGCCAAGAGCACCTCGGCGGCTCTTGGTGTAGGGACTGTGATCACATTCAGCCCCATTCGGGTCAAGGTTTTTGCCAATGTTTGCCCAACCTCTTGATCTTTTTCAAGGAGGAGTGCTCTGGGTGGTGCGTCTTCTTTTTCTTTTTGGTCGGACGCATGAGAGACTTTTTCGTCTCTTCCAGAGCCGTGCTGCTTCTGTTTAGAGAGAGCTCGTCTGCAGCAGGTTTCCCGCTCCACGTAGATGATATTGTCTCTACTTCAGTTGCTTTGCGGGAAACCTCCCATTGATGAAGCGCTTGCTTAACTTCTTGAGCCGACTGAAACCTGTTTTTCTTGTCCTTTTCCAGCAGCTTCATAATGGTCTGTTCAAGAGGCGCCGGGATAGGTTGATCCGCAATGTCCGAAGGGCGAGGAGGTTGCGTGTGTATATGAGCATGAAGAAAATCATATGGGTCTTCGCAATTAAACAAAGGCTCACCGGTCAATAATTCAAAGAATACAACCCCCAAGGAATAGAGATCGGCCTTATCATCCAAAAGCTCGCCTTGACACTGCTCAGGCGACATATAAAGAGGGGTGCCGAAAATAAAACCTCCGTCGGTGTCTGGGCGTCCCTCGATCAGAGAGACTCCAAAGTCCACGAGCTTTACTTGCTCGCGTCCGTCTTGAAGCCGTTGAACCATAATATTATCGGACTTTATATCTCGATGTATAATTCCCATTGCGTGGGCTTCGATGAGGGCTGAGAGCGCTTGTTGCATCAGACCTGTAGCGCGCCAAGGCTCCAGGGGTCCTTCGGTGTCCAGGATGTCGAGTAATGTTTCGCCTGCAATGAACTCGGTGACTATGCAGGGTATACCGTCCGCGGTGGTTCCGAAATCCAGAATTGTGACTACATTAGGGTGGGTGAGCCTTGCTATGGCCTCTGCCTCATCATGGAAGCGTCGTCGCTCGCTCTCTTCAGAGATGAGATGATTGCGGAGCACCTTGACGGCCACTTGTCTCCCCAGGACCTTGTGTCTCCCCAAAAAAATGGTCCCCATGGCTCCGTGTCCGATGGGAGCTTCGATGATATAGTTTCCCAGGACGATTTGTCCCACAAATGAGTCGTGTTTCTTCATAGCTTCTTTTTAGATCTATCGGACGCAGATGTAAAAGTAGAAATAAACATGCTCACATTGACCGCCCCGGCGCCTTTGCGAACATGTTTGTCCGAAACATGCTCACATTAACCCCCTCGGCGTCCTTGCGAATATATTTACCAGTTGTAAAATTGTCGAATCTCACCGGAAAGAGGAAGAATAACGATGCGTCTTTTTAAGCTTGGCTTGTCATCATGTTGAAGATAAAGGGTGAACCCCTCAGGTTGTGCCGTGCTTATGTCGGCGTCCATAGTTCCGTCAGGATAAAAATAAATCCGTTTGGAGAGAAGATCGAAAGAAGCGGGCATGGCCGTGAGGTTGAAATCCGCAATGTCGGCGAATTTTTTGGCTCTCGCCCCGTGGGCTGTAGAAAAATATCTCTTGCCGGCTTCGTTTTCGTTTTGTGGCGGGCAGTCGTCTTCACACCACTGAACCGAGTCGGGAGTGAACCATACGGTATAGCGTCGATTTCTTGATATTGCTCGGGTTCGGGCCTCTTTTATGGCGGCCAATGCTTCAGAGGAGAGCCCGTTCATTTCTCTTTCGAAACGGTTTTGTCTCATTGAAAAATAAGCCACCGCGGAGAGGATGCTTATTATGGCAACAACCGTCAGCAGCTCGACCAAAGTGAACCCCGATTCTTTCCCTGCCTTCGTCATGGGGTCACCTCGCGAGGTATGTTTCTTAATTTTATGATGGTGGTAAATGTTCTCCTTACGTAGCCATCTGTAGCGCTTGCAGCAGGCCGGTCTTCCAGCGCCGGTCTTCTGCCTTGGTTCCAACCCGGGATTTCGCTTGTGGATCGGAACACGAGGCTCAGCCTCACCGCCCGTACCCGGGAGGTTTCGTTAGCTGTAAGGTCACGGCTGTTAACCCAAATATTACCAAACCCGTTGGGAGGGTCATCTGTGTCCAGATGAACCGCGATCTGCATGTCTTCAACGCCTTCGGCTATAGGTTGCCAATCGTAAAGGGCAGGATCGCCGCCTGCTTGACCCGATGCCATCATGAGCATCGGGCGCTTGGGATCCGAGACGTCCACTCGAAACGCCGCACTCTTACGGCCCATATTGATAATTGGAGAACCGGCCGGGAGTTGATTTGTCTTCATGGCGTTTTTGCAGACTGAGAGATCTGCGCCGTAGCATTCTGAAATCGGATTCCCTCCTCCCCCGTGGGTTTGATGAATTATTTTGTTTTTTTGCACTTTGCGGACCATGAGGAGGCAGGCGCCGTGCTCATTTTGAATCAGCAGAAGATCCCCCACTTGGAAGTTGGCTGCTTCATCTGTGGGCTTGTTAGTAGATACGATTGGGTGATTCTTCGACAATGTGCCTGATGAGTTATAATCGGCTGATAAAACTTCGAACCAGTCGGGGTCATTATCTTGTCCGCCCTCTGCGTTGTCGGCGGATCCCAGCGCATTAGCGTTATGGATCATAAAAGGCCCGATCGGGCGCTGTCCCCCGCAGTCGGTCCAGATGTTGGATGACACTCCTCCACCGGCGCCTCGAATTCGGCTCACCAACAGCTCCCGCGTCACCTTCATGGTTTGTTGCATTCTGGAGATTTCTTCTTGGCGGTTGAGGGTCGACTGAAAAGTTGTGTGAACATGAAAAGCCGCCATCACAACTAATCCGGAGAGGAACACCGCCACCATAAGCTCGATAAGAGTAAAGCCTTTACATGCGGATATCTTGCAGGATTTGCTTTTCATCATGGGGAGCCTCCCGCCGGTCGGAAAACCGCTGTCCTTAAAACCGCTCTCACCACCCTCGGCGGATCCACAGAGTCATCATTGAACGCTACCGCCACCTGTATGTCATAGAGATTAGTGGTGGGAGTTGTTACTAAAAAACCATAGGTGTAGTTGGTGTTCATGGCGTCGGTGTCGTCTCCTACGGCCAGCCCCAAGGCCGACTCACAAGCGAGTTGCTCACCTCCTCCCGAGATGCATGTTCCAAGACAAGCGCTGGGAGTTGAGCCGGACGAAAGACACGCCAATGTCGAGGTTGGGACGTTTTTCAATGCTTCAAGTCTGGCGCGAGCCTTGTCTACGGCTGTGGACATTCGGAGACCTCTGGTGTTGGATTGAACCGTGACGGAAGCCACTCGCGTGAGACCCAGAAGCCCTATAATGATCACGACCAAAGATATCAGCACCTCCATTAGAGTGACACCGCTCTGTCCTCTACCGTCCCTATTTTGCATTGTTGACCTCCTGCCAATATATCTCTCGCAGTCCGTCTGCATCTACAAAATTGGCCAGGTTGTTCCAGGTTGAGCCTCCAATGATGTTTGTTTTTCCTCCCAGGGTGTTGGCAAAAACATGCTGATCGTGGACCATGAGCCCGGCTATTACGCTGCCCCCTGCGCCTACAGGATCGGCCAACTCGAGAGCGTTTCCGCTTGGACCCGGGTTCATATCGAAGACATATATGTGCCCCGGGTTGTCTGGATCCTCGTCGCAGATATGGGCCTTGTCACCGGTTGATGTCCCTACATAGACTCGAT
>JAABSF010000190.1 GCA_011390535.1 Deltaproteobacteria bacterium
GCACAAGAACATGTATAAGCTCAATCACCCAATTGTTCAAATGAGGGCGGGTTTTCTTGGGGAAGGGCGGCCTTGTAGAGCGCATCCACTTCGCTTGGCTCCAGGCCTCGGCACCACCTGAGCTTTAGGTCGCCCAATGACAATGGCCCCATGGCTACGCGCCTTAGCTTAACTATCTGAAATCCGCTGCGCCGGCAAAGATGTCTGACTTGCCTGTGCTTTCCCTCCGTGATGACAACCTGAATCCAAATTGATCGTTTTCGATGGGCCAACGGGGAGACCTTTGCCGGGGCGGTGACCACTTCTCCTGTTGGACCGTATTTTAACGGGAGGGTCATCTTTTCCAACCTCGGGTCTTCAAATTCCACCTTGGGCCGGACTTTTACGTGATATGTCTTTTCAATGGGTTCGGGCGAAAATTCGCCTGAAAGCAAGGCTCTGTGAAGCCGGCCGTCGTCGGTAAAAAGCAACAGCCCCTCGGTGTTGTAATCCAGGCGTCCCACATGGGGGAGATCCGGGAAATGATCCGGGACGTGGTCATAAACCAACGCTCGCCCCTGCGGATCCCTTCGTCCGGTTATGCAACCTCGGGGTTTGTTCAAAATGAAATATTTCATTGATAATATTCCACTGTCAGCATCGCAGCTTTAGAAAAGACCTGTAACCCGGCCTGTCTCAACGTCTACATCCACGCGACGGAACGCAGGGTCGGAGGCGGTACCCGGCATGAGGCTGATTTTGCCGGTCACGGGCACCACAAAGCCGGCGCCGCGATAGGTTAAAATGTCACGCACCGGGAGGGTCCAGCCTTTGGGCACGCCCTTTAAGTCAGGGTTATGGCTCAGGCTGAGTTGGGTCTTGACCATGCAGACGAGCATATTTCGAGCTTCCTCGTCTTTTTCCAGCTTTTCGAGTTTCGTTTCAGCCTCAGGGAGGAAATTTACCTTGTCGGCACCGTAAACCTGTGTGGCTATGGTCTCGATTCTATCTTGCAAGCTGCTCTCTTGGCTATACAAAAAATCGAATGTCGACTCATCTTCGCAGGCGTCTATGACAGCATCGGCCAGCTCGAGAGCGCCCTCGCCACCTTTTTCCCAGTGCTCTGAAAGAGCCACCCTCGCGCCGGCCTCATCAGCGATCCTTCGCACGGCGGCGATCTCTCTTTTTGTGTCGTTGGTAAAAGCGTTTATGCAAACCACAGGGTTGATCCCCGACTTCTTGATAATGTTAATGTGGTGGACCATATTTTCCGCGCCCTTTTCCACCCAGTCAACATTCTCTTGGAAATAGGCGGGGTCCAGTTTCTTTCCGGGAGGTACGGGCGGGCCGCCTCCGTGGCACTTCAACCCTCTGATGGTGGTGACTAAAACCGCGCAATGGGGTTGTAAGCCGCTCAACCTGCACTTGATGTTCCAGAACTTTTCAAAGCCCACTTCCGTGCCGAAACCACTCTCGGTGACGTGATAATCCGCCAACTTCAACCCCACTCGGTCCGCCAGAATGGAGGACTGCCCGATGGCGATGTTGGCGAATGGGCCTGCGTGCACGAAACACGGCTGACCTTCGATTGTCTGAAGCAGGTTTGGTTTCAAGGCTTCCACCATCCACGCCGTCATGGCGCCGTCCACCTCCAGGTCGGCGGTTGTCACCGGTTTGCCCCTCTTATCAAAGGCTACAACTATGCGGCCCATTCTCTCCCGGAGATCCTTGAGGTTTCTTGCCACTGATAAGATGGCCATGACCTCTGATGAAACCGCGATGTCGGCGCGAGACTCCATCATAAACCCGTCGCGCTTGCCCCCGATGCCGATAACAATTTTCCGAAGAGCTTGTGCGCAAAGGTCCATGACCCAACCAATCTCGACTCTGCGTGGATCTATGTCGAGACGCTTGAGGTTCCTCCTCTCAAGGGATTTATCTCCGTAGTTGAACTCATGTTGAAGCCTCGCGGTCAGCGCTGTCATCGCCAGGTTGTGAGCATTCATCACTGCGTTTATGTCGCCGGTCAGGCCGAGGGAAAACCTGGTCAGGGGAATGCACTGGGCCATGCCGCCCCCCGCTGCGCTTCCCTTGATGTTCATGGTGGGCCCGCCGGAGGGTTGCCTTATGGCGCCGGTGACCTTCTTCCCTCTCTTTCCCATTCCTTGTAGGAGCCCAAGGGTTGTTGTGCTCTTCCCCTCTCCCAAAGGTGTCGGGGTGATGGCCGTCACATCTATGTAGCGACCATTGGGTGACCCTTCAAGTCGATTCAGGAGCTTTTCCGAGTCTACTTTTGCTACATAATGCCCTTGAGGCAGAAGCTCTTCATCAGTGAGGCCCAGCTCTTCACCAAGCTTGTACACTGTCTTCATATTATCTTCCGATGCCTGGGCGATCTCCCAGTCGGTATGTACTTTGGGATCCAGTTTCATGAGGGGTACTTGCTCCTTCCAATTCTTCATCGTTCAGTTTGCTTAATCACAATCTCCATATAATCCAGATAGCTCAGCTTTTTCGATGGCGAATCATTCTATCGCTCAGTTGTCCTTCTTAGAGATGGTTTTTAGCGCGGCGGAGCAAGAAGAGCAATGGTTCGATTTTGCTGCGTTGATCCGCAAAGCGCTGGGTTTTTCAGAAAAACACTGGATTAACAGTCTGCGTGTGCTACTTTAAGAGTGCATTAGTGGGTTCCACTGAATGCAGAGGCGAAAGGTGGATGAGATTTTATCTTTCCTGCAGTTGATCTATTGGTTTTTTTAATGTGTCTGGTTTATTTTGTATGAGAGTTTTGTTTCGATCTTTTCGTTCCGAAGCCGGCGAGGTTGGTCTGATTTGTATGGACTGCAATGGTCGATGGTTTTCATCGGCATGCGAGTCTGCAATGGAGCATGAGCTCGCAACGGTCTGAGAGTCGCTAAAAGATGACGATTTGCAACTTTGGGAGGTTTTTCCATGAATAGGGTTAAGTGTTTTTCAATCGCCTTACCGGCGGCTTTGTGTTTCGGTTTGGTTCTCTTCTTTTCCTTTCCGGCGAATGCGCTGCGGGGTAATCGAAGCGATCTTAGTCGGAATTTGCAGCGCGCCGTTGATGCGTTGGAACATGATGTGGGTAAAAATGTTAGGGTGATGGTTCAAAAAGACAGTGCCGACTCAAGCGGAAATATTCTCGCCAGGGTTGTGATGGTGGGAGGGTTCAGGCTGCGGATGCCGGGTGTAGATGCTCGAGACAAAGCCCGGGCTTTTTTGATCAAATACGGTGAGGTTTTGGGGTTGCATAACCCGTCACGAGAGGTTCGTTTCAGGAGAGCATTTAAATGGGCTGGAGGCGAGGTGGTGCGCTTTGATATTCAGCACGAAGGGCGTGTTGTGTTCGGGCGTGACATCGCAGTTCGGTTGCAGGGCGACTATGTGACGGGTGTCTCAGGTGGGTTGCCTCCGGTGGATTCATGGGACGGTCCCGGCAGAGTGTCCACCAGGGCGGAGATTGTGCAATATATCGTGAAGGCTTCAGGGCGACAACCCAGCCGTGTCTTCAATGTGGGCTATTATGTCACCGGAGGGCGGGGCGTTTTGGTGTGGAGAGCGGATCAATATACTCCCGCTCATGTGAGGCCGCCGCAGCGGTTCATTTTGTTGGTGGAAGATCGCACAGGCGTCGTAAAGGTTGTTGGGAGAGGTCTGATAGAGGCTCTCGGGAGGGTTTATGACCACACGCCCATGCAAGGCGATCCTGTAGACTTGGAGCTTCCGAGTCTCATCTCGGAGACATCTCTTGAGGGTGAATTTGCGAATGCTTATCGTTGCACTGGGAGCATGTATGACTGGCCTCCTTGCAGCCCATTGGAGAGCAACGCGGTGCCTGATGCAACGGGTGATTATCTCTATGATCCTATCGAGCCCTCTTTTACGGATGAGTTTGCAGAGGTGCATGCCTATTATCACGCGACCGGGTTCGCCCATTGGCTGGATGAGACTTTTGGGTTTGTTTGGGAGTGCGGTGGGTCGACAGCCATTGATGTGCACGTAAACATGGATTACGAGAACGCTTTTTATGGAGACGCCAATGGAGATCCTTATGAGTGTGCCGACATTTCCTTGGGTCAGGGCTCGGTGGATTTTGCCTACGACTCCGAGGTGCTGTTTCACGAGTTCGGGCACGGGGTGGTGGATCAGACGGCGGCGCTGGGGTGTCCTGAAATGGGGGTGTGTATGGACGACTGGGGGCTGAACTTGATCCCCATGGGGCTTAATGAAGGCTATGCGGACTATTTCTCCATGACCTATACCAATAATCCGGATATAGGGGAGTATATGTCTTCTTCGTACGGCGATAGTTATCTTCGCTCAGCCATCAATTTAAATCAATGCCCGTGGGATCTCACCTCCCAATCACATTATGATGGTCAGATATGGAGCGCTGTTGCATGGACTTTGCGTGAATCATTCGGATCGGAGCTGACGAACGACCTAATCTACGGGGTTTTGCTGAGCTTACCGCAGAACGCTGAATATGCCGTGGCCGGCCAAACACTTTTGGATGTCGCAGGAGAGATGCAAGAGCAAGGGTTGCTCACCGCAGAAGATTTTGCTCTTGTTGAACATACGGTGGGGCCGGATGACAGGAATTTGATTGACTGTTACCGCGTGATCCCCTTAGATAACAGGCCCGTCGGAAAGGAGACGGCCTATGGGTACGGCATTCAGACATATCCGGGCTATCTCGATGAGCTTCCAGTGGGTATTCAATGGACGATTCACGTACCGGAAAACGGGATAAGTCTTCGTGTTTTCGTAAATGCCTTGATGGGTTATGGCTCCCAGTGGCGTGTTTTCTTAAATGAAGATGATCCCTCTGTTGTACAGGTGAATATGAACGGAACTCATGTTTTTGCTGATCATGAGTTCGATGGAAGCCCTAATATTATTTCATTGGACAGCAGCAGCGAGCCGGCTCTGAAACCTAATACAACTTACCATGTTGTCATCGTTTATTCGGCTGAATACGGGGAGTTTTTTGAGCTGACTGGTGAGGTGGAAACCGGGGTGATAGAACCTGACGCCGGGGTTATTGATGCCATGGTGTATCATGACGCGGGGCAACCGATCGACGCAGCACCAGTCGAGGTGGATGCAGGGAACGGTAATACGACGAAGCCTGGTGAACTGAACCCCCGCGACGGTTGCAATTGTAGCGCCGGGATAACAGGAGCAGGTTCTGCTATGTCTCCCATCATTTTGGCGCTCCTCTTGTTGGGTTTTTTCCTTGAAGCGAGGAAAAGAAAGGGAAGAGCGTTGGTAACGCACCGGCATCGAAGAAGGTGAAGAGTGCCACGAAAGAGAAGAGAGTGAAGTAAACAAAGAAATTTATGTTGAGAAAAATCTTCCGAAACGGAAGATGCCGGGAGCCTCGACGCCCTCGGTTCTGCGATCTTATTCTTGAGTCAGCCCTAAGAACTGTCAGATATTCAACAAGCCTGCCTTGAACCCTTTTACCACAGCCTCTACTCTACTTCCCACACTCATTTTAGTGTACAGGCTCTCCAAAACCAGCTTGATGTTCCGTCGGCCAGTGTTCAAAACGCCGCCCATCTCAGGGTTCGTGAGGCCTTTGGCCAGGAGCTGCAGCGCTTGAAGCTCTTTTTCGTCTAAATTGAAAGGGTCTTCCGGGACGTGCCCTTTGCCGGCCTGGAAGAGGTTCCAGAAACGTCGGGCAAGGCGTGGCTCAATAACTGTTCCGCCGGCGGCTATTTCTCTCACTGCGTCCAGGAGGCGAGCTGTCTCAACACCCTTCACCAGATAGCCTGCGGCCCCTGACCTCATGGCTCTAAACACCCGATCTTCATCGTTGAAAGAAGTGAGTATGAGAATTTCGGGCCCTTTTGGCGGCGGTGGAGTATGGTCCAGCAGCTCCAAGCCTTGCATCCCCGGCAACTCGAGATCCAGGAGCAAGACATCTATCCGGACACCTTCCTTAAAAGCTGCCAG
>JAABSF010000191.1 GCA_011390535.1 Deltaproteobacteria bacterium
GTCCCAGGCCGGCCCTTTAGGGTTTTCAATAAGTGATGCTGCGTAGCCGGTTGACGGAGCCAGGATTGGAAAACCCTGGTCTGAAGGTCTGCTTTTTAAGTCGGCCAGGCGGCTCATCGCTTTTGTTGATTGGACTGAAGCGCCGAGCGCATATGCGCTTTCAGTTGGAAAGGCTACTATTCCCCCTGATGTGAGACATTTACAAGCGGTCTCTATCCCACCGCTATCTGCTGTGATAAATTCAGTCACATCAGTCCCCGAACATCTCCCTGACTTCCTTGTCATTTGTTTCGATGCGTTCTCTCTTTTGCCTCTGATTATATTAAACTGTTATCAAACCTGAACACCCTGGCAGTTTGCACCAGTTCAACGTCTATTTCTTTAAGCCCTTATCTCCTATATCTTTTCGATAAAAAGCTCCGTCCCAGTGAATCTTGCCTACGGCATCATATGCTCTCACCTGTGCATCCGATATTCCGTCGCCAAGAGCTGTTACACCAAGCACCCTGCCACCTGAGGTCATCATCTGACCGTCTTCAGGATCAGTGGCCACGCCGGAAAAAAAGACACGGACGTCCGGGATATTTTCCACATCATCCAGCCCATCGATAGGAATGCCCTTCTCATACTCACCGGGGTAACCTTTTGATGCCATCACTACACACAGAGCAGTGCGAGGATCCCACTTTAAATCGCGCTCTTCGAGTTCGCCTTCGGCTACAGCCTTTAAAAGTGGAGCCAGATCTTCTCCCAGACGTACAAGCACCGCTTGAGCTTCAGGGTCGCCGAACCGGCAATTAAACTCCAACACAAAGGGCAAGCCTTCTTTTATCATCAGCCCGGCGTAAAGAACTCCCTGATAAGGCCTCCCTTCTTCAGCCAGCCCTTTGATGGCCGGTTTTATGACTGTGTTCATAATCCGGTCCTCAACCTCCTTTGTTACGATAGGTGCCGGGCTGTAAGCTCCCATTCCTCCCGTGTTTGGACCTTTATCTTCGTCCAAGGCTCTTTTGTGATCTTGTGATGAAGCCAGCTTCACAACCCTCTCACCGTCGCAGAGAACCATGAAAGAACACTCTTCACCTTCGAGTTTCTCTTCTATGATCACCCCTTGCCCGATATCTCCAAAAGCCCTCTCTGTTAAGATCTTGTTCAATGCGGTCTCTGCTTCTTCGGGGGTGTCACAGATGAAGACACCTTTACCCGCGGCAAGTCCATCCGCTTTTATGACATGGCTTCCTTTGTTGTATTTTATGTAAGCCAAGGCTTTATCATGTTCGGTAAAGACACGATGTCGAGCTGTGGGGATGTTGTGTCGGACCATGAACTCTTTCGCGAAGATTTTTGAGCCTTCGATTTCCGCCGCTTGGGCGGACGGTCCGAATACTTTTAATCCTCGCGCTTTAAAAACGTCGGTGATCCCTTTACATAAAGGTGCTTCCGGCCCTACTACAGTCAGGTCGGCCTTAAGGTTTTCAGCAATATCAGCCAATGATTCAAGATCTTCAATTTTGCCCGGGACGGGCTGGGCGCCGGGTAACATGCCGGGATTACCGGGGACGGCGAAAACATCCATTACTCCGGCGCTGCGCCTGAGCGCCCAGGACAAAACATGTTCCCGTCCACCGGAACCCACAACAAGAATCTTCATGATCACCTCCTGCGAATTCAAAAAGGCTTCTGCGTTATTTCGGCACCATATCAAGGCCTCTTACAATAGCGGCCATGGTATGTTGCACATAATCTATTCGGACATCGAATTTTACCGGACTTTTTCTTATCGCTCCGTGGCTCATTTCCGGATCCACGAACATATAAGAATTGTCCGCTCTAACCTGATGCATATGTATATACTTGAAAGCTCTTATGCACTGGTTTTTTATCGCCTGATTCGGTTCTCCCCTTTTTTGGCTCAACCTGTAAGCCGAAACAGCGGCTTCGGTTCTGGAACCCGCAGGGGTCAGATGGGGAGGAAAAAACGGTGTGATCCCGTATCCGCCCACATAATCATCAAATGGTGTCTCTCCGGGAGTGAACTGGTGCCTTTGCTGGAACTTTGAGTATCCGTATGCAAAGTCTGCGTACGCATCTTTTTTTCCATGAGGCCAGATCTCCTCAGCCGCCATGGCTGTCCAATGATCTTCACCATAAAGAAATTTCATTGTAAAGGGCGCAAGATAGGGCCCGGTTTGATAGTCCATCGCGATTTTCGCTGCTTTAAGGTATTTGGGATCCTTCAATAATTTATACGACATCGCCAAGGCCAGGGCCGCCTCTCCACTGTAGTAGAGGAGGCGCGTTTTGCACTCTCGTTTCTTCTTATCCACATGATAAATATGACAGAACTCTCCCTCAGGCTTATCTTTGTGTTTTTCTTGCATATACACCAAGAAGTTTGCCATCTTTCGGCCCAACTCCAGAAACCGGCGGTCCCTGGTTTGTCGAGTGTATTCCATTACCGCTACCACCGCCAGGGCGGTTGATCCCAGGTCGGTTATTCTTCCGAGAGATACACACCGATAGTTTGGCCCTTTGCAGTCGTTTTTTTTCACTCGCTCGGCCAGATATTCGATGGCAAGAACCGCTCCATCTCTAAATCGTTTCACTTGTTGTGAGCTTACATGAGGATTATCCTTCAGCATGCCCGCCAGCAGCGCAAGGCCGTAAGTAGTGCCGGCATGCCTGGGTAAACTATAACCACCTATCTGGAAATTGTCTGTTAGCGGGAAATAAATATACCTGAACTGCCCCCTCAGCAGCCTCCCTTTTCTTGTTATCTCCCGCTCTCCCGGCAGCAGCTCCAGTTCCGTTTGAAACCGTCTCCTCCCGTCGGTTTCAATGATACCTTTAGATACCACAACTTCTTTTTTTCTCGCAAGCATACGGAGCATGTAATTGCCGCCGTTAACTAAAGTTTTTATGAGATTGCGGCGATTGAAGGGCGGAGCGGGAGTGTTCCCACGAAACACCGGCAAGGGTTCCCCCCTGTCGCTTGAAGCCGTGCCCTCTTTTTTAGAGGAGTCCGCCGGACTCCATGGTGGCTCGACAAAACCCTGAGTTTTAAAGCGAAAGAGCTCTCCGGCAGGCAATTTTCTTTTCGATGGAATCTCCGCACCTATCCGCACAGAGAGTATTTTGACCGCTTTGTCAACATCAAGGCCGGCTTTGAATTCGTCGATGAACTTAAAAGGTTTAAAGCCGGTGACTAGGTTTCGTCTCAACAGCTCGTCGGGAGCCATATAAACAGATCTTTCTCCTTGCCTTAATCCCAATCCATCCACTCCGGGGACTACCGACATGGACAGGAGGATCCGAGGCCGGGTCACCATCGGCCCTACGGCTGTGGTGATATCAACTTTAATACGGGCCTGTTTTTTTTCTTCTTCGGACAATTTATCCAGAACCGTCCCATATCTGAGCTTCTCGGCTGCGCTGAATATTGCATCGCTCAATCGTGTTTTTGGTTTTGAGACGTGGCGAAAAATGACTCGCCCATTTGAGTAAAGCACGACGAAAACAGGACCGGGAAACTTTCTTTGGAGTTCTTTTTTTGTTTTTCCATCACTGGGTCGCCGTGGGATGGGGTGTTTTTCTATAGCTGCTCTGAGATACTCCACTATCCAGGCTTGCGTCTCTTTGCTCACCGGATCCACTGGATCCAGTCGAACCCAGGCCACTACTGCTGTCCAAAGAAGCAGAAAAACCAGAATAACTACACTCAATCCGATTGCAATTTGTACCCGGGTGTCTTTGAGATGTTTCTTTAAACCCTGCATCTCATTTCCCGTCCTTTTGAGCATTTTTCGGGCCTTTGTTTTTTTCAGGCTCGTCTCCTTGGCCCTTTTGTTTGTCGGTGCTTTTTTCTTGTTTGTTTTTTTTATCTATTTTTTTCTCGGCCTTGTCTTTCTCGTCTGTTTCTTTCTTTTTCTTGTCTGTGTCTTCTTCTTTCTTTTTCTTGTCTGTGTCTGTTTCTTTCTTTTTCTTGTCTGTGTCTTCTTCTTTCTTTTTCTTGTCTGTGTCTTCTTCTTTCTTTTTCTTGTCTGCGTCTTCTTCTTTCTTGGTCCCCGCTTTATCGCTCTTAAGCTCGACCTTATTTTTTTTCTTGGAGCTGGGCGATTTCTCTGATGCCTTCTCTTTCGCTTTTGCACTGTTGGTCCCAAGTGCCCATGATCGCACAGGAGACCGCAGAAGTCCCCAAAGCTGAAAACAAGGTAAGACGCCAAACCACGTAACGACAAGGCTCATTACAAAAAAGGTTACATACGTGGCTCCTTTACCGAATGCACCGTAGAGACCGTAGAGATAAGCCGCTGAAGAGGTCAGGAGCCCCAACAAAACCAGACAGGTCAATAACAGCCCACATCCCGCGATTACACCTGCCCAAAAGCCGGCTTTTTTTGTCGAGATCATTATTATCCCCGCGGCGATGAGAAGGATAGACAAACCGTAGACAGGAATTTTGAAAAAATCGCTGTATGGCGGCACGACATAAAGAAAGCTGAACAGATACACAGTTCCGAAAAGTATATCCAGCGCTCCAAAAATTTTTAAAGTTCTCTCAGGCATTTTTAGATTTACCCCTTTCCAAATTATCCATAGCCCAATATCACAACTTGGCCCAGTTGGAAACCAGTCGAGACTCCTAAATTGTTTTCCATAGGTTTTCAATTTTCTGTGGGATCGTTTCGATCTACAGTTCTGTGCCCAGGCATGTGTCGTAATGAATAAAAAGATGAAAATATTGCCTTGTTGCCAAAAAAGGATCCTTTGTGGTATCTTTCCTTATGTTTCTGTTTTATTAGAGTTTTTTCGCATGTAAAAGCTCACAATAGTCCTTTTTGCGTTATCCTGCTTACTGGAAATCACAAGGTTATATGAACAACGCGAAAAAAAGCAGAGTAGCAAGCAACAGACGCGCCGTGATAGTAGGGGCTTTTTTTTTATTGTGTCCGGTCGTTTTCTACAGCCTCTCCCCTACGGAGCAAGGTTCTTTGGACGCAAGGGTGACTTCAGCGGAATATGCTTTGGGGCGTTACCTGGAAAACCAGGTCGGGATGCAGCGTGGGGTTGATTCGAGCCGTGTTAAAGTTCTTCAAAGATCCATTTTTTTGCTGCCCAGGGGAAGTGTTTTGAGATCTAGGTGGCAGGTGTTGGCTTCCATCGCGTATAATGTCAGTCGTCAAAATGAAGACTGTGATCCTGCTATTGGAGGAGAGGGAGAGCGGGCAAGTTGCCTGCTGAAGCGCGGATGTTTGGAGAGGGCTGGTGTTCTTTATAACGGCCTGATTAGTGGAAAAGCCGGGATCTACGTGAAAAAACTGATTGAAAAATTGTCACGCAACCACAAGATTCGGTGTAGGTCGTAGATAAATAGTTTTCCGGAAGTAGTGAATCCAAATTTTTTGGGTAGTTGATGCGACTTTTCTTCAAAAGAGGAGCGATAGACGGATGAAGGTCAGCTTTTGGGGCGTTCGCGGGTCTTATCCTGTTCCCGGACCGGCCACAAACCGTTACGGTGGAAACACTTCCTGTTTGCAGGTAGCCCCTGACGATGGGAGTATCATCATAATTGACGCAGGCACGGGTATCCGTCGTCTTGGTCAGAGACTGATGGAAGGGGCCTGCGGTGAAGGAGGTGGTGTGGTTCATTTGCTTATAAGCCACACGCACTGGGATCATGTGCAGGGTTTGCCGTTCTTTGCTCCCCTTCATAGAGAAGGCAATTTGATACGAATATATTCCAGAAGACAAGATGACGTCCACTTGAAGCAAATTTTTGCGGCGGTGACGGATGTGCCCTATTTTCCCATTCCGATGGATGAGATGAAGAGTCAACTTGAGTTTGTTGACCTTGATGAGGGCTCAGGTTTTCAAATAGGAGAGACAGAGATTCGATGTAGTCGTCTCAATCACCCCTCTGTAGCAATGGCTT
>JAABSF010000192.1 GCA_011390535.1 Deltaproteobacteria bacterium
GGAATGGGGAGCAAATACTCGGCTCTTTTTTCCGGAGTTCGAAGGTTTTTGATTATGAATAAACACGACCCAAGAAACACACCGGTGATAGTTATCGGGGCAGGTGGAACAGGCCGCTATATCGCCCAATGCGTAGATAGAACCAAGAAGTTTTGCTGCGCGGGTTTTCTGGATGACGACATTGAAAAGCGATCACAACTCTACAATGGTTTAGCTGTGCTGGGTGGAACAGACACATGGAGAGAGCTGGATGATGATTATCTTTTCATAAACTCTTTGTATGGAGAAAAGGCCATGCAAAGATATGGTTCTCTCATCCGGAGGTTGTCTATTCCGGATGAGCGATGGGCTACGATAATTGATCCCGATGCAACGGTTTTTTCTACCGTAAAAATAGGAAGAGGTTCGTTCGTGGGGCCGGGAACAGTCGTGGAACCGAATGCTGTTATCGGATCACATTGCGCGCTCCTGGGCAATGTTTATCTAGCTCACGACTCGGTTTTGGGCGACTTCGCTTGCTGTGCCAACAGTGTGTCCATATCCGGCTGTGTTTCTGTAGGTGAAGCAACCTTTGTAGGGGCAAACGCCTCGATTCGTCAGCACTTGAAGATTGGAGCAGGAGGTGTAATCGGCATGGGCGCGGTGGTGGTGAAACCCGTTTCTCAAGGAGTTACGGTGGCGGGAAACCCGGCAAAGCCCATTAAGCAGCCGAATAACGAAACAAAAACCGCACCGACAAAACCCGGTAAGACTCCATAGTCCCGGGTGGGGACCCGGTAGGGGCCCGGCATGGACCCGGCATGGACCCGGTGGGAACTTTGTATGGTTTCTCTCAAAACTTCAGCCGAGAGACCGGAAAACACCTAAAACCCGAGAGACGAAAAAGAGTTTTCAATGAAGATATGTACTGTCTGCATAATGGTGTTTAACGAAGTGGAAAGCCTCTCCAGAGTTATAAAAGGTTTCGTTGATATCTCTCAGGATGTTGAAAACAGCTTGAGTGTAGCCCTCCGTATATTGATCATTGACGATGGCAGCCTGGACGGATCCGGCGAAACAGCCGAGAGATTGGCGGAAGAACATGATATTGTGAGTGTTGTACACCACTCACAAAACAAGGGACTGGGAGAAGTATATAGAACCGGGTTTAAAGCGGCCGTTGGAGATTATGTCACTTTTTACCCGGCTGATGGACAGTTCGATCCAATGCTCATTTTTAAATACTTGCCTCTTATGAAGAGAGCGGATCTTGTATTGGGTTATTCTGAAGACGGGAGAGTTGGGCTGCTTGGACATTTTCTGTCTCTTGTTGAACGGTGTGCATATAAAGCGCTCTTTGGTCATTTTCCCAATTTTCAGGGGATTATGATGTTTCGCAGAAATATATTGGACGAAATCCCCATCCTCTCAAGGGGACGAGGGTGGGGAAATGTAATGGAGCTCATTTTGCGGGCGCATCGGCAAGGTTATAAAATCGCCCACGTGCCGATTTGCATAAGACCCAGGCTTCACGGAAAATCAAAGGTTAACAATTGGCGGTCAATTTGGGCGAATATGGAGCAGTTGATTGAGCTGAGGTTTAAATTGCGGAAAAGATCAGGACCAAACATTCGCAAAGGATAAAGATGGAGTCCGACAAATCAAACCATGAATCGAAATCCGACGGCTCCAAGTCCGATGGCTCCAAGTCCGATGGCTCCAGGTCCGACGGCTCCAAGTCCGATGGCTCGAAAGCTGACGGGTCAGAGACTGTCCGCCCAAAGGCTGACGGCAAAAAAAACATCTTCAGGTTTTTTATTGGGTTGGTGGTCAGCGGATTATTTATGGTTTTGGCCGCCCGAAACGTTGATTGGAGCTCTTCTCTCGAAGCAATGAAAGAGGCAAATCCGCTCTGGATGGCGGGAGGCGTCGCTTGTTTGCTTTTAACCTACGTTTTTTTCGCCGGAAGATGGGTTTGTTTAGCGCGGAGTTCTTTCGCTCTTACGTTAAGAGACGCCTTCTCTTTCATAATGATAGGTCATCTGGGAAACACTGTTATGCCCCTGAGGCTCGGCGATGTAACACGCGGTGTCTTGGTAGCTCGAACAACCGATGGCGGCATGGTGACGGTTTTTACCACCATGTTTCTGGAAAAGCTACTGGATCTGGTGGCGATTTTGTTTTTGGTGGTTTGGGTCATGCTACACGTAAAGCTACCCCCGGTTGTACAAACAGCGGCCGGTTTCGTGGCACTGTCAGTGGGCCTGTCATTCGGTGCTGTTTTGGTTTTTCTGTTCTTTCCAATCGGAATTAAAAAGCGCCTGTATAAGTTGGAGCGGAAACTCCCGAAAAAGTTGGTCTCTTTCATCCGAAACATAACAGAACAAGCGGGCAGGGGTTTGTCTGCTTTTAAAAATATCCCGGTGTTGGTTTTCTCACTGGCATTCACCATCGCTGCATGGATCACAGCCGCAGCCGGTACTCTTTGCTACATGAAGGCCTTTGATTTTTCGCTGTCATGGAACGTCGCTGTTTTCGTCCTGGTAGTGATAAACCTGGGCTCAGCCATCCCATCTTCGCCCGGGTTCATCGGCGTTTATCATTATCTCGCGGTTTTCGCTTTGGGCTACTGGGGGGTTCAAAAGAGCGAAGCGCTGGGCTACGCCCTCTCCACTCATTTGCTGAACATCTCTACGATTATTATTATCGGAGGTCTCTGCCTCTGGATCAAAGGAATCAGATATCAACAACTCAAACAACTCAAACAACTCAAATGAATGAATAAAACTAATGTCAAAAAAACAGTACTCAGAGCCTGCAACAGATTTGTCGATAAAAAGGTTTCTCGCGAGTCTTGCAGGTCATGTTCGTGCTTATCTGGAGGGAATTGAATAATGGCGAGTCAGCTTTCCATAGACTTACCTTTTTCGCTTCCGAAAAGTTCATATACATATGGTAAACGTTCGTCAGGTGAAATTCATGGCGTGGTTCTTACGAAAGAACATGTTGTGAACATGATTCTGGATATTACAGGATATCGACAAACCGAAGTCTTAAAGGATAAGACTTTTCTGGAACCTTCTTGTGGTCACGGTGCATTCTTAATTCCCGCCATTAATCGATTCTTTTTATCTTTAGGTGAAGTTCAGCTGGAAATCGATGCATTGAAAGACCGATTTCGGGCCTATGACATAGATGAAGATCATGTCAACATAACCAGAAAAAAGGTTCGAAAAGTACTGGTTGCTAATAATGTACACTTAAAAGATGCAGAAGCTCTCGCCGAAACATGGGTGCTTTGTGGTGATTTTTTGCTTCAGAATAAAAACCGCTCGTTTGATTTCATAATCGGAAATCCACCGTATATTCGCATTGAGCAGTTATCTACAACGTTGCAGGCAGAATATAGAAGTCGTTACGCTTCACTTTTTGATCGGGCTGATATTTATGTTGCATTCATTGAGCATGGATTGGATTTACTATCCCAAGATGGAAAGCTTTCATTCATATGTGCAGACCGATGGATTTTGAACAAATACGGTGCGCCGCTGAAAAAAAAATTACAGACAAATTTGGTCTGCAACATTACATCGACCTTCATGAGGCTTCACCCTTTGAATCTAATGTTGTCGCTTATCCTGCAATATTTACAATTAAAAAAAATCAGTCCGAAAAAGTCATTGTTGCTGCGTTGCAGAATGCAACGGTTGAAGAATGCAAGGCGGTCACTTCTTCTCTCATTTTTCCGGAGGAGCACAATAATAGCGTTGATTTGCATGAATACACCTCATGGTTTTGCGGTTCCGAGCCATGGATACTGAGCTCGCCGGAGCATTTGGATGTTCTTCGTGATTTGGAGAATCGCTATCATCCCCTGGAAGCATATGGGGATACAAAGGTCGGAATTGGTGTGGCAACAGGAAATGACGCTGTTTACATAGTCGACAGCTCTTTGGATGTAGAATCGGATAGGCTGGTACCTTTAGTGAAACGGGAAGACATTGTCGAAGGCAAAATATTGGATTCCAACCGTTCAGTGATCAACACATTTACTCCCGGCAAGGGCACCATTAATTTGGATGAGTACCCAAAGTTAAGAGCGTTTTTTTTAAAACATGAGAAACAGATCAAAAAACGACATGTTGCTCAGAAAAACCCCGGAAGTTGGTTTAGAACTATTGATCGAGTTTATCCTGAACTGGTAAACAAGCCGAAACTATTGATACCTGACATTGCCGGCTCGAATGAAGTGGCTTTCGATGAAGGCAAATACCACCCTCATCACAATCTTTATTACATAACCTCATCCGATTGGGACATGGAAGTGCTTGGTGGTCTATTGAGTTCCAGGGTCGCACTTTTTTTTATTTGGTCTTATTCTGTAAAAATGAGAGGTAAATACTTACGGTTTCAGGCCCAATATCTACGTCGCATTTGTGTGCCCACCCCTGATACTATCTCAAAAGGGTTGAAGAAACAAATCAAGGATGCTTTCCGTAAGCGCGACTTTCAAACTCTCGATGTACTCTCTTTGAAAGCCTATGATATACAATCCATTCCACTTTTCGATTTTGTAGATACAAGGAAGTAGCCCCTTTTTAACCTTTTTTTAAAACAAAATCCAATAGCGCGGCTCAACTTCAATCTAATCCACCGGAGAAATAGAAGCCGGACGACCAGGATAATTTGTTTCTAAAAGGGGGATTATGTATCCATTAAAGAGGAGATTACTGCAGCGGCGGCGTTCATCTGTTCTTCGGCTCTTTCGATCAAGCCTGAGCCGTCTCCACCTATTGAATAGGGTGCCAATACTTCTGCTGTTTCAGCCCTCAATACATCATCGGCGGAGATTAGAATTCTGTTCAGATGGCGTAGTCTCTTGAGGAAGTTAAAATGTTTTTTTAACCATCTGAATTTTTCGGCTTTGGCTTCATCCCTATCCGCCAAAACATCAAAAAGCTCCATATTGACAGTGTTATGCAGCCGCCACAAAACCTTGTGATAGATCAGCACCAACTCAATCTCACGCTGTCCGCCGGGATATTCTTTAATATTGATATCCCGTGGTTTTTTTCGATCCGTCACCACGAAGTAGTTTCTTCGATCTTGAAGCTCGCCTTTCAGCGCGTTTAACAAGTAGTCCCGTCTTTTATCGAAGAGTATCTCTTCTACAATGGTCTTTCGAATGATCTCTTCGAAATGCGCGTTTCCTTCTACCATCCGCAGCTCGAGAAATTCTGTCATATCAAGGTACAGATTCGGCTTATCGCTCAACAAATGCTCTTTGACAACATCAAGTGGTGCAAAATACTCTTTAAAATGCTCGGCCATTCGATACTGAGGTATGATACCAAGCTTCATAATCTGTTGGTTCATCTTGCCGAGAGTTCGCCGAAACTGTTCCAGCGCTTCATCGGGGAGCCCCTCGGTAAAAACAACCATGTCGATGTCGTCATCGAAAGCTTCCTCTCTCCCCCGCCCTCCGGTAGTAAAAATCGCCGCCCTGTCGCGTGTTTCGACCTTACTCTGGAGATCTTTCTCGGTCTCTTTGCGCGCCAGCTTATAGAGGGAGGACAAGAAAACGTCACTGTACTCTGTATACTGCCGGTGAATCTCTTCCAAAGGAGTCCCTGAAAGTAACAACAACCCGACTCTAAGATATTCAACCCTAAAATAGAGAATCAGAAGCTCTTTTCGCTTCGCGATGGCGTGGGCCTTGGTAGACTCGGCACGAAGCCCCTGTGCCATATCGGCCAAAAAATCTCCATAGGCTAAACGCTCCAGGCACTCAGGTCGCGCAGCAGAGACCGCCCGCAGGTTCCGGCTGAAAAAACGGCTGGTATTCAAATACAAATCAACTGCATAACAGACAGCGTCAAATGTCTCTTCTTCGTCTTCATCTTCCATGTGCAGCTCTTCGGGAGCAGCCGCCAACAAT
>JAABSF010000193.1 GCA_011390535.1 Deltaproteobacteria bacterium
TAACCCCCGGGACGACGCAATTCTAACTCCCCCTTCAAAAGGGCTACAACGTTTTCCTGTTTTTCCCTTCTCGCCACAGGACTAACGGAACCAAGAATCTCCAAGGCTTCATCAAACCTGTCAAGATGAAGCCCCACCAACCTTGCCAGGCAAAAAGCAGCCGGCAAAAGATTCGGGCTCTTTCCCACCGCCTTTCTTAAAAGAGCCTCGGACTCCATGTATCGCCCCTGCCGCATAAGCTCTCGCCCCAGAGAATAACAAGTCAAAGGCTCCTCCGGAGCTTTTTTATAGGCAGCCTCGAACCAAAGCGACGCCTGCTTGTAACGACCTTTTTTTAAATGACGGGCCCCTTCTTTCAAAAGAGCCTCCCAATCAACATCCTGCCGAGTCATGCAAAATCCTTTCAACCATGATGTTAATACCAGAAGATCTCACGTCAATTGGTTTTCGTCGGAAGCATTGAAAATTTTTTTGATTCTTTTTAGACTGCCGGTTAAAGTCGGCAAAAAAACAAAATAAAACTGTTTGCGAAAACATTAACTTTCAATATGATGGCGGACAATTACCAACCGCGTATTAAGGTAGAGCAAGGAGAACATTATGAGAAAGAGCATTGCTGTCTTTCTAACCCTGGCCGTAAGTTTCCTCCATTCCGGATGCAAGGAAAAATTGGCAGAGGGAAAATCATGTCAAAACCACGATGATTGCAAAAAGGGCCTCAAGTGCGTCAACAATACCTGCCTGGATATTTCCGGGGATGCCAAAGAATGTAAATGGGCTCTCCAGTGCCTCAGAAAATTAGCTGATGCTCCCAATGTTCCCGTCGATGACAAACGTCAAGCAGGGAAATGGTATGAGAAGCTTCGCCAACTTCCCCTAAAAAAGGACTGTAAGGTAATCGCCGGTAAGTTCATTCCGGGGGGCTTGAAACCTTACATCTGGAAACCTATTTGTGGCAAACCTCCAATAGAAGGCATTCAAGAGGTCACAGACAAATCCAACCCCTTCAAGATCAGGGATTTTAAAATCACCGGCTCTTGGGTCCCGCCCGACGATCCCCATCACGACGAAAGAACAAAGGGCGGAACATACAAAGACCAATGTAAAGCATGGGTGGAGTTTGAGGTGACAAGGCGATTCCAAGGTCGTTTGATTGCTGTTTTTCACGAGGAATACGATTGCGAAAAGGTCGAGGTAGTGGAAGACGGCAAGAAAAAGGAAATAGACAAGTGTAAATCCAGACCTTATAAAAGAACCGACTCCCACTATTATCTATATCTGACTGAACCAGGAACAGTAAAAAGCTACAACTTCTTTGTAGAAACACCTCCTGAAGTATGCAAAGATCGAGTCGACAAGGTTTACAAAACAGGCTGCTATTGCAAAGGCTTGGACAAGACGAAAATCACCCTTGAAGGTAAAGATGACGAGTTCCTTACCGAATGGGATTTCAAGCTCGCCAAGGAGTCCAAAGAAAAGAAAAAGTGATCATGTCCTTGCGCACTTTTCGAGCAGTGGTTGGCTTTTTCTTTAGATACCACATCATCACCCTCCTAACCGTTTACCCTGCCACTTTGCTTTACATGAACGGCTGCGTTAAAGAAGCCGAAATTGGAGAGTGCGAACCCGGAGCGGTTTATTGCGACGGCGACCTGGCCCTCATTTGCATGGATGACGCGGTCAACTACCGCCAAATAGATTGCAAGCGAGAAAACAAAATTTGTCATCCCGGGCTTGGCTGTGTTAATTGTCACCCTGGAACTTTTACCTGCGAAGGTAACTCCGTAGCCGCATGCAGACAAGATGGTATGGGCGGAGACATATTGCATAATTGTTCGGTGGAAGACGGAGACGTCTGCTACCTGGGCACCTGCACTAATGCATGCGAAGCGGCTTCGGATGCACGTAGTTATGTAGGCTGCGAATACTGGCCGGTTGACCTGGACAACGCCACCATCTCACAAGCTCAAAACGCTGCCGCTCAACAATATGCCGTAGCGGTTTCCAACGTCGGTTTCATCGAAGCAAAGATAACTGTATATAAAAACACCGCCACCTTGGGGTGGCCTATTCAAGAAGAGATCGTATCAGAGACCATGCTGGGGCCTGACGAGCTGCATGTGTTCGAGCTTCCTTCTAGAGAAGTCGACGGTTCCCATAGTGGGCTATATGATAATGGAAGCCACACTCACCTCTCTTCCAATTCCTACCGCCTGGTTTCCAACGTCCCTATTGTCGCCTATCAATTCAACCCACTTGAGAATGTACAGGTTTTCTCTAATGACGCTTCGGTTTTAATCCCCACCTCAGCTCTTGACACTAGATATACGGTTCTCTCATGGCCGCAGACCATCGCCGATACAGATGATCCCAACACGGATTTCAATCGTCATCTCAGGACGTTTTTAACGATAGTGGGCACCAAACCCGGCACCAATGTAAGCGTAGAGCTGAGCACCGACATAGTGGGCAGTCCGGAAATCCCGGCCGCTCAAAAAGGAGACACCATCTCGACGGTGTTGGGCCCATATGATGTTCTAAATCTTGAAACCGGCGGCTTTAACGCAGATTTCACGGGAACAACTGTAACCGCAGACGAACCGGTAGCCGTATATGCAGGCTCTGAAGCATCCGACGTTCCATTCTTCAAGGATTTGACCACCAGAATATGTTGCGCTGATCATTTAGAGCACCAGCAGTTCCCGGAATCGGCGGCCGGGACAAAATTCGTCGCGGCTCGAGTGCCCCGCCGGACACCGGCGGTAGCGGCTGCCGGTGGAGATGTCAGCATAATCGAAGAACCTGAGTATTTTCGCATCCTGGCCCTCTTTGATGACACCTTGATCCAAACAACTCTCCCGGAGCCAAACAATTTAATTATGTTGAGTCGCGGAGAACACTATACCCTTGAACCTGAATGTGACTTCGAGGTTGAATCCTCCAAGCCGATTTTCATTGGTCAGTTTATCTCAGGACAAGGCGCCACAGGAATAGCCCCCGACCTCCCGGGAGGTGACCCATCCTTTATTATGCTTTCACCAATTGAGCAGTGGCGCTCCCGCTATGTTTTCCTCACACCCGACAAATACGCTTTTGACTTTTTCATGGTCATCGCGCCGTCGGGCACCGAGCTGACTTTTGACAAAGCGCCCATGCCTCAAAGTTGCCAGGTCAAGCGCGCAGAATGTGACGGTCTGCCCGATTCAATTACATCTATGGATGTGTGGCGTTGTCAGCTCTCTTTCCCGGAAATAATTCCAGGCCTTCCTCCCCCGGACAACATTGATCCTGGAAACCAAAACGACGGCTACCACATCCTGGAAGCTAGTGGACCGGTTGCGTTAGTTGTATACGGTTTTGACAAGCATGTTTCTTACGCTTATATCGGAGGGACCGATGTAAGGAGGATCAATATTATTGATTGACGCATCGGCGACCTAAGGGCTGACTCTATGCACATATCTCTGTTCATTCATTCAACCACGGGCAACACCGAAACAGTGGCCCGTTACACCGCCGGTTGGCTTAAAAACCGAGGTCACACTGTGATAACCCAAGACCTCGTCAAAAACCCTTCCTGTCCGGATCTCAGAACCACTGATCTCCTCATCCCGGCATCGCCCACCATGTATTTCCGCCCCACCTTGGTCATGGAGAGGTTCGTTGCCGCGCTACCTGTTCTTCCTAAAGGCGAAATCAAACCCGCTTTTCTTTTGGGCACCTGTGCAGGTGAACCGGGCGACCACTTCAGTGCGCTGGCACGTATGCTTGAACCGAAAGGATGGAAAACAGTTGGTGCACACTGGGTCCCGTGTGCCAGCAATTATCCGACTCACTTGGCAGCAGTCCGTTTTTTGCAAAACGCCTCATGGCTGCGCTCATACTTGGAAAACAAATTTAAGCCCCTGCAACCTCTACTGTGGACGCTCTGGCCCAATGTTGATCCCGACGAAGGAGATAGAGAAGAGCTGGATTCCGCTCTGAGAGGATTGTGCCACAACCTTATGTTTCACTCGATCCTGGATGATCATTTTCGCCCGATGGAGAGATACGCAAGATCACGGGTGTGCTCTTTTTTGGGCAAAACCATGCCCATGGATTGTTTTGACAAAATGGTCGGGATAAAAATAGACGAAGACCGATGTGACAAATGTAACATCTGTGTAGAAAACTGCCCGACCGGAACCCTCTCATCCGAAAACCCGCACCTCGCCCCTCGGGTAGGTTCGGGTTGCACCGGCTGTTTCGCCTGTTACAATCTGTGCCCCAAACATGCCATCTCAGCGGTCGCAACCCCACAGGGAAAAGGAGTATACAAGGGACCGTCCGAAAACATGAGAAAGCTCTTTGCCCCACCCTCATGAGATAAGCAGACCACAAAAAGATTATCCATACTGACCTTCTTCAAGGAAAGCCATGTCCCTTTACTTACTTTACTTAGGTGAGCCGCACCTTGGATCCGAACAGGACACCGGCCGCGAAGTCCCCCGTCGATAAGTACAAACACACGTTACAACACGAAACCCGATTCCACCACCTCCGCTCCCCTTCTCCGGCTCCAGAGGACGCCCCTCTTCAAGCGCTTCCAACCTTCTCTGGACATCTTTTTTTTGTCTTTCGTAACGCGCACGTTTTTCCTTAATGGTTATTTGCAATTCTTTCCTTTCACCGCACGCAGGCCACACCGCCGTCACAAGAAGAATCATGAGCAAAAATTTGAGCAATTTCATCATGATAAGCTCACACCGTTCTACAATCCTCATACCACATATTTTTACTCTCTCTTTTTTTTGCCACCCTCTTTTGTCGCCTTCCTCTTGTTTAACACAATATCCACTTTCGAGGTCCGGCGCGACTTGCATTTTCGGGGCTGCTGGATAGAGTTCATGCAGGATCGCAGCGTCTTGCAAAGACACTCGGACACTCGGCTAAGTGAAGCTGAGACGACAACCGGTAGCGGCCCCGGCGGCGGGGTGACAAGAGTCAACCCACAGTGCCCTTTCTCCTTTTTTTCACGCACGTCTCTCTCTGGATGAATATCTTCACCTCCGGGATAAAGATGCAAACGGAATTGCCAGGAAAGATTTGACGACAGAAATCTCTCCGCCTCAGCACCGCATTTCAGCCAACATAGCCTGCCTCTTTGACCCAAATGTTGAATACAATCACTGGGAGAGCCCATCTCACGCTTTACATCATGGTTGCTCTCTTGGACTGAGACACCCGCTTTTTTTCCAAAAGCTACAGCGACATCACCCCGCCCCAATTCTTTCAACAACCTAAGAGTCTCTTGCGTGGCGGTTCGGGTGTGAGGCTTAAACCACGATATTGAAATCCAATCTGAATAATGGGAGGACGGACTAGACGACACCGCCCACAAAACAGGGACAAAATTTCTTATTTCTTCTTTCAGTTTTTGGGCAATATTTTCTTGTTTAGCTGCTCTCTCCAAAAACGACAATGCCTTGGCCGGCCTACCCAGACGGTAGTGAGCCGTGGCTAAAAGATAACTTCCTACGCCCAAATCTTTTCCTAAAAACCCTCCTCCTTCCAACACTCGCAGCGCCGGCTCGAGCGCCCCCTTCTTAAGATATATGCGCCCTAAAGCCAACCTCAATCTCCCGCGAATACCTTTTGAGCCGGGGTGCGCCAAAAGCTCTTTAAACTTCTCGGCGGCACCATCATGTTTGAGATTGCGCAAATAATAGGCCAACCTCAATAATGCGAGGTAATAGCCTCTTTTTTCAGAGATGACCCCTTCCAGGAGGGCGATGCATTCTTGAAGGTGAGCATGGGCATCTCGCTGTAGCTCTGCCTTCTTCTTAAGATGGCGAGGCTTTTGGGATAATCTGTCGGCTTGGGCTATTTTTTGATGAGCCAAAGACCACAGCAAAGCTGCGAGCTGTGTGT